>NZ_JBYUWC010000075.1:0-509 GCF_058137865.1 Erwinia sp. 009765445 | reverse complement strand
CCTTCGGGACGTGCTACATAAAATTCGAATGACGCACAACAAGGTGCCTGCCGTCCAACTTCTGATATCAGCGTAGCTATATCAACCATCGGGCGAAACGTCGAGTTAGGCACCGCCTTATTCCATAACAAAGCCGGGTAATTCCCGGCTTTGTTGTATCTGAACTTCCCCTCGGTTAGCATCAGGCTATTCGCGTCTGACGAGAGTAACACCTTGAAACGCTGGCCCGTTTTTCCCCGCTCATTACGACAACTGGTAATGCTGGCATTTTTGCTAATTCTACTACCCCTGTTGGTGCTGGCATGGCAAGCCTGGCAAAGCCTGAATGCGCTTAGCGATCAGGCGGCGCTGGTTAACCGCACTACGCTTATTGATGCCCGGCGTAGTGAAGCGATGACCAACGCGGCGCTGGAGATGGAGCGTAGCTACCGTCAGTATTGCGTGCTGGACGACCCTACGCTTGCGAAGGTTTATCAAAGCCAGCGCAAACGTTACAGCGAAATGCTCGA
>NZ_JBYUWC010000074.1:0-518 GCF_058137865.1 Erwinia sp. 009765445 | reverse complement strand
GTTTTATTGAGAGTCATGGAGAGTCCTTGTGCTCTGTATGTTCTTCTCTACTTTACCCCGATCGATGCATAACACGGCAACTTTGTAGTACCAGCGTGATGACGTTCGCGTTTGCTGTGTGTGTAATGTAGTACAAACTTATATTGTTGTACTACAATTTAGATCACAAAAAGAACAATGCATAAAAAAATGACATGCGTCGGGCAGAAATCTGAAAAGGGATATCAGGCGCTAAACAGGAGGGAAAGAAGAGTATGCTTTCAACGGCTTAGCTACTCGTTTAAAGGATTAATCATGAAGTTGAATTTTAAGGGATTTTTTAAGGCTGCCGGTTTATTCCCACTGGCGCTGATGCTTTCAGGCTGTATCTCGTATGCTCTGGTTTCCCATACCGCAAAGGGTAGTTCAGGAAAGTATCAATCGCAGTCAGACACCATCACTGGGCTATCGCAGTCAAAAGATAGTAATGGAACAAAAGGCTATGTTTTTGTAGGGGAATCGCTGGATTACCTTATCAC
>NZ_JBYUWC010000073.1:0-528 GCF_058137865.1 Erwinia sp. 009765445 | reverse complement strand
GGCTTCACGCGCTTCTTTCAGACGTGCTTCCAGCTCCTGCATATCGTTGTTGGCATAGCGATAGCGTTTAGCTTTGCACAGACGCACACCATCAATAATAGACGCGTGGTTCAGTGCGTCGGAGATAATGGCGTCTTCCGCACCCAGCAGCGTTTCAAACAGTCCACCGTTAGCATCAAAGCAGGAAGAGTAGAGAATCGCATCTTCCATCCCCAGGAATGCCGCCAGTTTTTGTTCAAGCTCTTTATGGCTGTCCTGAGTGCCGCAAATAAAACGCACCGAAGCCATGCCGAAACCGTGAGAATCCATTCCCGCCTTTGCTGCCGCAATCAGATCCGGATGATTCGCCAGCCCGAGATAGTTGTTGGCACAAAAGTTAATGACGTGGCTTCCATCAGCCACAGTGATATCTGCTTGCTGCGCAGACGTAATAATGCGCTCTTCTTTAAACAACCCTTCCGCCCGTGCGGTTTCCAGATCGTTGGTTAACTGCTGATAAAATTCTCCACGCATTGCGATTCTCCAGAC
>NZ_JBYUWC010000072.1:0-529 GCF_058137865.1 Erwinia sp. 009765445 | reverse complement strand
CTCGAACTGGATAAAAATCACCTCAAAGGTCTGTTACTGAAAAGTGGCGGCACCACCTCACATACCGTAATTCTTGCCCGTTCGTTCAACATTCCGACACTGGTTGGTGTGGATATTGATGCCCTCACTCCGTGGCAGCATCAAACGATTTATATCGACGGCAACGCTGGGGCGATTGTGGTTGAGCCAGGGGAAGCCGTAGCTCGTTATTATCAGCAAGAAGCCCGCGTACAGGACGCCCTTCGTGAGCAACAGCGTGTCTGGCTGACCCAACAAGCCCGTACCGCTGACGGTATCCGTATTGAAATTGCCGCTAACATCGCTCACTCCGTGGAAGCGCAGGCCGCATTCGGCAATGGTGCGGAAGGCGTTGGTTTGTTCCGCACTGAAATGCTCTATATGGATCGCACCAGTGCACCGGGTGAAAGCGAGCTGTACAACATTTTTTGTCAGGCGCTGGAGTCTGCCAACGGACGCAGCATTATTGTGCGCACTATGGACATTGGCGGTGATAAACCCGTTGATTATC
>NZ_JBYUWC010000071.1:0-544 GCF_058137865.1 Erwinia sp. 009765445 | reverse complement strand
TTCGTGTTTAACCTCGGAGCCGGAAACTTCGTCAAATCCACGCTGCTGAAAAAGCTGAATGCTGGCGACTATGACGGAGCGGCCGCTGAGTTTGGGCGCTGGGTTCAGGCTGGGGGTAAAACCCTGCCAGGTCTCGTTAAGCGTCGGGCAGCAGAAAGGGAGATGTTTACAACATGACTCTCACAATCATCAACTTCTTCAAAAACTATTCTCCGGTCATTGTGGTGGGCCTCATCTGTGTAGCGCTGTGGGGGTTACACGCCCGCAATTCTCAGCTGACGGCCACCAATGAGCGCCTGGAGCAGTTGTCGAACAGCAAAGACTCGAAGATTAACGATCTGCGCTCAAAGAACGATGACCTGGCGGATAGCGTAAAAGACCTGGTCACAGCAGTAAACCAACAGAATGCCGTCATGTCTCAGGTCACCGAGCAACGGGCAGTTACAGCACAGCAGAACAGGACTCTCCAGAATGAAATCAAGCGTTATCTCGCGGCGGATAAGTGTGCTGTTGCTCCTGTGCCCGCTGATGCTGTTGACCGGCT
>NZ_JBYUWC010000070.1:0-561 GCF_058137865.1 Erwinia sp. 009765445 | reverse complement strand
AGCCAGGTCATGGCCTGCTGACGCGAGTTACCGCACATTTCAGCGCTGGCTTGTAAGCCTGCACAGACTTTCGGTCGCAGTGGCGAGGTGAAAATTTTACAGCGTTGCTGTTCATCAAGCTGAATGCAGGGCGTATTGGCGGGCTTGCCATCTGGCATACCGGGAATAGGGCTGGAAATTGAAGGGGCAGTGCAACACGCCCCGCAACCCGGACGGCATTCCATACGTTGTTCTCTTAAGGTTAACCACCGGATTGATGAGCGCGCACAGTACCACCTTTTTTGCACCAGCAAAAGTGCGAATACCACTTGCCCGAAAGGCCCGTCGCGAGTACTTTGTCGCGATATTTTTGACATTTTCGACTACAGGAATTTTTCGATGCCAAGAGCGAACGAAATTAAAAAAGGTATGGTACTGAATTACAACGGCAAACTGCTGCTGGTTAAGGATATTGATATTCAGTCGCCCACTGCCCGCGGTGCCGCTACGCTGTACAAAATGCGTTTTTCTGATGTCCGTACCGGGCTGAAAGTGGAAAAGCGTTTCAAAGGTGATGATATC
>NZ_JBYUWC010000069.1:321-565 GCF_058137865.1 Erwinia sp. 009765445 | reverse complement strand
GGATTGCCCTGCTGCACTACTTCACCGTGATCCATCAATACCAGATGTTCTGCCAGCCGTAGCGCCTCATCAATATCATGAGTGACCAGCACAATGGTACGCCCCAGCAAACGGTGAATGCGCGTCATCTCTTGTTGCAACGCGCCGCGCGTTACCGGGTCCAGTGCGCCAAAAGGTTCATCCATCAGTAAGACTTGCGGATCGGCAGCCAGTGCACGCGCCACTCCCACACGTTGCTGCTGAC
>NZ_JBYUWC010000069.1:0-272 GCF_058137865.1 Erwinia sp. 009765445 | reverse complement strand
GCCACGCTCCAGTGGGGGAACAGGCCAATAGATTGAATGGCATAGCCCATCCGGCGGCGCAACTCCAGCACTGGCAGCGAGCGAATTTCTTCTCCGGCAAAACGGATCACGCCGCTGTCATGCTCCACCAGGCGGTTAATCATTTTCAGGGTGGTGGATTTGCCGGAGCCAGATGTGCCAATCAGCACCGAAAAACTCCCTTCCTGAAAATTGAGATTGAGATCGTTAACGGCTTTTTGTGCGCCGAACAGTTTGCTGACATGGCTAAATTC
>NZ_JBYUWC010000068.1:0-577 GCF_058137865.1 Erwinia sp. 009765445 | reverse complement strand
GCGTAAACAGGGCAACGATAATGCCGAATCCACTAAAGATATCGACGAAGCCTTGCAGCAAGGTAAACATCGACCAGATAAAGATCGACCAGAAGTAGAAGCGTTTTGAACCAAAACGGTCCAGCAACCAGCCACCAGGGATCTGCCCGATAACATAAGCCCATGAGAAAGCAGAGAACACATAGCCCATTCCCACAGGATCAAGGCCGATATCTTTGGCCATTTCCGAACCGGCGATAGAGAGCGTAGCGCGGTCGCAGTAGTTGAAGGATGTGACGATAAACAACTCATTGTTGCACTCCTGAAAATTCGCGTTAGCCACGCTCACTCTGGACTGCGACATCGCCAGGAAATCAGAGGTGACGTAGGGTGTTTTTTGCCGTTTTTATAGGTCGTTCGCCGAATACGGCGCGTGTTTATATCTGGCAATAGCAGTATAAAAAGCGCGCCATAGCGGCTCACCGTGCAACAACACAACATTAATGCGTTCAATGAGGCCCGATTTTGGCATTAGCCCTGGACGGTGGAATCCACTTCACGGAAATGAAAACAAGAACAAGAAAGGAAGGGTTAAAAC
>NZ_JBYUWC010000067.1:0-593 GCF_058137865.1 Erwinia sp. 009765445 | reverse complement strand
GCTGCAGATGATGCGGGTTCTCATCACTCAGCAGGTTGCCCCATTCATCATATTCTGCGCACCACGCTGTTGCCCCTTCCGTGCTGATGAGCGCCAGCGGCAGGCCGCGATGGTCGCAGTGGTACAGGTGGATTTTTCGCGCCGGCGTGTACACCGGGTCCATCTGGTTTTTCATCTGCTCCACGGTCAGGCCGCACGATGCCAGCCAGCGGCGGCTTTCCTCACTCACCCGGTCAGCCAGGATTTCACTTTCCAGCCGGTCGAGCATCTGCACCAGCACCGGCGGGAACACCACACTGCCACCGTCTTCGCCGCCGGACTGCTGAAGGGTATCCGCCAGGCTGCGGCGCTGCGTTTTCGCCAGCTCACCGGTGGCAGTTTCAACTCTGATGAGTGGCGTGAAGCTCCCCGGCTGATAAATCGTCTGGATGCGGGTTCTGTCGTTCTGTATCGTGGTCAGCCGGTCGCCGTCCCAGCCGTACCAGGTCACTTCCGGTTTCCGTGACAGCGACATCCAGCCCGTCAGGTCCCGTTCACGTCGCCATACCCGTTTTGCCACCCTGCGGCCCAGCGGGTCGTAAAGATAGCGGCTT
>NZ_JBYUWC010000066.1:366-596 GCF_058137865.1 Erwinia sp. 009765445 | reverse complement strand
ATGATGAGCGGTGCGCGGAACGGCGCATTACGGGCTTTGTCGATAGCTTTGTCATCACTACCGGCAGCAATCGCCCCCTGTTCCAGTACGGCGCTGAAACGCTCGCGCCCTTCCCCTTCAATCACAAAAAAATGCCACGGTTGCATGGACTTATGGTCCGGCGCACGCATACCCGCACGCAGGATGTTTTGCAGTCGTTCACCCGTTGGCGCGGGTTCAGCCAAGCGGGA
>NZ_JBYUWC010000066.1:0-356 GCF_058137865.1 Erwinia sp. 009765445 | reverse complement strand
CTCCTGTCGTGATATTTATTCACAAAATTAACACGAGAGTGGATTTTGTTACAGCACAGTCCGCAATTCCTGCTGACAAGTACCGGTTGGGTCATTACGATAACCACATCTATTGCGCCTGTGACAGGTGTGACCTTAAGTTGGGAGAATACATGCGAACCCTTTGGCGATTTATTGCCGGATTTTTTAAATGGACGTGGCGTCTGCTGAATTTCGTCCGTGAAATGGTACTTAACCTGTTCTTTATTTTCCTCGTACTGGTTGGTGTGGGGATTTGGATGCAGGTCAGTGGTGGTGATTCGAAAGAAACGGCCAGTCGTGGCGCACTGCTGCTGGACATTTCTGGTGTGATCGTC
>NZ_JBYUWC010000065.1:0-605 GCF_058137865.1 Erwinia sp. 009765445 | reverse complement strand
CACGAACCCCCCGTTCAGTCCGACCGCTGCGCCTTATCCGGTAACTATCGTCTTGAGTCCAACCCGGAAAGACATGCAAAAGCACCACTGGCAGCAGCCACTGGTAATTGATTTAGAGGAGTTAGTCTTGAAGTCATGCGCCGGTTAAGGCTAAACTGAAAGGACAAGTTTTGGTGACTGCGCTCCTCCAAGCCAGTTACCTCGGTTCAAAGAGTTGGTAGCTCGGAGAACCTTCGAAAAACTGCCCTGCAAGGCGGTTTTTTCGTTTTCAGAGCAAGAGATTACGCGCAGACCAAAACGATCTCAAGAAGATCATCTTATTAATCAGATAAAATAGTTCTAGATTTCAGTGCAATTTATCTCTTCAAATGTAGCACCTGAAGTCAGCCCCATACGATATAAGTTGTAATTCTCATGTTTGACAGCTTATCATCGATAAGCTTTAATGCGGTAGTTTATCACAGTTAAATTGCTAACGCAGTCAGGCACCGTGTATGAAATCTAACAATGCGCTCATCGTCATCCTCGGCACCGTCACCCTGGATGCTGTACAATTGACGACGACAAGGGCCCGGGCAAACTAGTAATCAGACGCGGTCGTTCAC
>NZ_JBYUWC010000064.1:0-637 GCF_058137865.1 Erwinia sp. 009765445 | reverse complement strand
TCGCTCTATAGCGGAAACGGCGATGTACAGGGTGAAGCAGCTGTTCGGAGGTTCACTGACGTTGCGTGACTATGATGATCAGGTTGCAGAGGCTCTGGCCATGGTACGTGCGCTGAACAAAATGACGAAGGGAAAGTGTGCGTATTGCCTGAAAACCCAGCCCGCCACAGAGAGGCTCGCCCGAAATCTGATTTATTCAACAAAGCCTCTGAGATTATTTAACGGTGATTTTCACTGTTCTTATAATCGAGTAATCATTTTCCCATTGGCGCCCATATTGAAACATGGCTTTTCCCGTCCCTTTTTCTAACGATTTAAATGTGTCAGTAGTGAATCCACCACAGCCTACCATTCCATCCGGCACTGTTGCAAAGTTCACGATAGGTTGGCCTTTTGTGTTTGCAAGGCCTTATTCAAAGACTCTGCTCACCAGACGCATCTCGCCCAGGGGATCACCATAATAAAATGCTGACGCCTGGCCTTTGCGTAGTGCATGCATCACTTCAATATCTTTGATTGTGGCGTAGGCTGTCTTCATGGATTTAAATCCCAGCGTGGCGCCGATTATCCTTTTCAGCTTCCCGTGATCGCATTCAATGACGTTATTCCGGTACTTAATCTGTCGGTGTTCAACGTC
>NZ_JBYUWC010000063.1:0-644 GCF_058137865.1 Erwinia sp. 009765445 | reverse complement strand
CACCAAATGCCACTGGCGCGGTGTTAACAATCAGGCACAGCCCGGCGGCGTACAGCGGTTTAAAACCCAGGCCGACCAGCAATGCGGCGGTAATTGCTACCGGTGCGCCAAAGCCTGCGGCTCCTTCAAGGAACGCGCCGAAACAGAAACCGACGATCAGCATTTGCAGACGCTGGTCAGGGGTTATCGAAAGAATAGACGAGCGAATGATGTCAAACTGCCCGGTTTTCACCGAGATCTTATAGACGAACACCGCTGCAATAATGATCCACGCGATGGGCCACAACCCGTAGAAGAAACCATAAACCACCGAGGCCAGCGCGTTAGCGACCGGCATTTTATAGAACAGCAAAGCCACGGCAAGGGCGATTGCCACCGTCCACGAGGCGGCGACGTATCCTTTCAGTTTGAGCTTAATCAGCGCAAAGAAGAAAAACAGGATGGGAAGCGATGCTATCAGACTGGAAAGCCAGATATTCCCGGCGGGATCGTAGTTTTGTTGCCAGAGATTCATTGCAGGTCTCCTGGAGTCCACGCACATCGTGTAATGAGCCTGTTGCTCATCTCCTTGTCACACGTTGTGTAAAAGTGGCACTGCCAATTGTGTTGTGTAGGGATAATGACAATGAATGGTTAACTAAATG
>NZ_JBYUWC010000062.1:325-649 GCF_058137865.1 Erwinia sp. 009765445 | reverse complement strand
ACACACAGCAGTTCTTCATCCTCAATCACAATTTTGCTGTGAACACGATTAACCAATTTCGTAGCGATACCCATCTTATTGAGCTTTTCAACAGCATCATTCAGCAGATGTTGTTTCTCCTGACGCTTATCATCATCGACATGCGCTATATTGCAGTTTTTATCCGTCACCACGGTAATATCAATGCCCCGGGAACGGGCCAAAGCCATTGATGCCAGAAATCCCGTTTGCTCCACTTTTTGCCAGGATAACCAAGGGGAAATAATCGTTATTTTCTTTTGAGCTCCGGCAAGAGTCTTGTTCAAAAATTCATCATGCTGCTCC
>NZ_JBYUWC010000062.1:0-237 GCF_058137865.1 Erwinia sp. 009765445 | reverse complement strand
AAGAAAAGAGATATTTTGCCAATAACCCTCGCGGCGAAAATGCGGGCTGCATCTCGATAAGGTCCATATCGCCAAATACCAGAAAACTATCTTTAGCGCGTGAGACAGCAACATTGAGGATAGTGCTGTTGCTATCAAGAAACCTGCCATCTTCATGTTTTGAGTAGACAGGAGAAAAGAGAACAATCGCCCTTTCCGCCCCCTGCAAGGAGTGCACAGTCCCCACTGTCAGTAAAC
>NZ_JBYUWC010000061.1:0-693 GCF_058137865.1 Erwinia sp. 009765445 | reverse complement strand
CTCTTTTACCATGTGCTGACCGTAACCAGCGTTGTACCTCTGCGGCTTTTGATCCACCCGATCAGCGGCGGCTGTAACGTTACGCCGGTTATATGCAAACCTTGTTGGTCGCCACCGATAATGGAGCTGGTCGGGGTGATTATCATGTTGGCTCCAATAAAAAACCGCCCGTAGGCGGTTGTTTGTGCATGCAGCGTTTGCTAATGGTGTATGACAAAGAGTGACTTACAGTGAGGACAAATCAATACTTGCCCCTGGGAGACCTTGGTCATTGATTGCCTGGATGTTTTTTCACATATGGGGCATGAAACTTCAGAAGTTATTTTTTTTATTCGCTCCATTACATCACTAAAATAGGACATGGCGCTTTACCTTTCCGAGGAATGGAACTCATCATACCACATGTGGTTACTTTTTACTCTTAAGCTTTCCTTGCCCCGTAACCTTACCAGCTTCGCGTTTTGTCATTGCGCGATGCCTCTATCTTGCGGATGCCTGCGCGGTCGATGTTGCATTGCCCCAGCAGGCCATATAGCTCAGCGTTCAACTGGACGCTGTTTCCAAACGTCATCACATCTGGCACCGCTGGAACGTCAATTTGGCTTGTCAGCTCCGATGGCAGGCTTACCGCTGGCTGCTTTACCGTCCGGTACTCCACTGGCGGCTTTTGCTGCGTCGCGCAGCCGGTCAACA
>NZ_JBYUWC010000060.1:0-708 GCF_058137865.1 Erwinia sp. 009765445 | reverse complement strand
CTTCCTGGGCAACGCGCATACGGTTATCTACGTCCGCCAGCACCGTTGGGCGCAGGAAGTTGCCGCCTTTCAGGTGCGCAGGCAGGTCGGACGGTTTATCCGGACCGCCCACCAGCAGGGTTGCGCCTTCTTCAATGCCTAGACGGATATAGCCGGAGACTTTTTCCCAGTGCTGCTGGCTGATAAGCGCCCCAACCTGGGTATTCGGATCGGTCGGATCGCCCACGCGCAGACGGTTGGCGCGTTCGGCAAAGCGTTTAACGAATTCTGGATAGATGCTCTGTTGACTAAAAATGAACAGGGCAGCGTCCAGCGCACGTTCAATATCGGCATCTTCAAAAATCAGCACCGGCGATTTACCGCCCAGTTCCATGGAGTATTTTTTCAGCCCGGCGTTTTTCATGATGTTGCGCCCGGTGGCCGTACCGCCGGTGAACGACACGGCACGTACGTCATGATGACGAACCAGCGCATCCCCTGCGGTTGCGCCGTAGCCCTGTACCACGTTCAGCACGCCCGCCGGAATACCGGCTTCCAGCGCCAGCTCACCCAGGCGGTCAGCGGTCAGCGGGGAGAGTTCCGACATCTTCAGCACCGCGGTATTGCCCAGCGCAAGACACGGCGCGACCTTCCATGTGGCGGTCATAAACGGCACGTTCCACGGCGATACCAGCGCACAAACGCCTACCGGTTGCACCAGCGTGTAGT
>NZ_JBYUWC010000059.1:0-717 GCF_058137865.1 Erwinia sp. 009765445 | reverse complement strand
AGGCGACTAAGTTCGTAATACCAAAAACAATAACACAAAGATACAACAACCAATGAGATTTAAAACTTCTAGCAAATTTGTTGAATACTGTCATCCAGAAATCCAAGTTCACAACCAATATAAACAATTATCAACAATGTTCAATTTTATATCAGACATGTTTTTCAACTCTGATCCATATCAGACCGAAACACTGTTAGTTTTTTCTTTTTAAATGATGCGGCCATTGCGTTCTCAGTAATTAAATAACATTATCAATGCGTCTCTAAACATTACGCAGAACGTAGCCATCAGTAGTTATACTGACAGGAGCAGGATGGTTTATCGAGAAGTAAACATATCCGTATTCGTACCGGAACTGGAGTTGACACAATAAAGTGCCAATTATGTCAGCAGAAGGGAAAAGTTTATAACTAAGGCGTACCGGCACCATCGTTTCAAGGTACCAGCTACGAGTAAAGCAACTGGACGAGATACAGATACCTGACAACCATTCCTCAGACCAGGACCAAAACGAAAAAAGACGCTTTTCAGCGTCTCTTTTCTGGAATTTGGTACCGAGGACGGGACTTGAACCCGTAAGCCCTATTGGGCACTACCACCTCAAGGTAGCGTGTCTACCAATTCCACCACCTCGGCACGGATACTACTTTTTAGTTCGGGATATCGCTGGTCGGCTTAGCCGGAGCAGCTGGTTGAGTTTGTTCGGTTTTCACC
>NZ_JBYUWC010000058.1:0-740 GCF_058137865.1 Erwinia sp. 009765445 | reverse complement strand
ATTCGTGACTCATATTCACTGAGTGGGGGCGTGTATGGTTATCGCCGGGTTCATGGCGACCTGAACGAAGTAGGGGAAACCTGCGGCAAAAACCGGGTGGGCCGTATTATGCAGCTGAACAGGATCAAAGCGGTGCGCGGCTATAAAGCGCCGCGTCGTATTGCTGGCAGACCATCAGTGGTTGCCCCTAATCGCGTTCAACGGCAGTTTACTGTTGTCCGGGCCAATCAGGTATGGGTCACCGATATCACCTATATCCGCACCTGGCAGGGCTGGCTGTATCTGGCGGTGGTTATCGATCTCTTCGCCCGTAACGTTGTGGGCTGGTCCATGAAGCCCACGCTGTCACGCGAGCTTGCGCTGGATGCGCTGATGATGGCGGTCTGGCGGCGTAAACCGGACAGCGAGGTCATCGTGCACTCAGACCAGGGCAGCCAGTACGGCAGTGACGACTGGCAGCGCTTCTGTCGGGCCAATAACCTGGCCCCGAGCATGAGCCGGCGTGGCAACTGCTGGGATAATGCGGTGGCCGAGTCGTTCTTCAGTTCACTGAAAAAAGAACGGATCAGAAAACGGATCTATAAAACCCGGGATCTGGCACGGGCGGATATCTTCGATTACATTGAAGTGTTCTACAACCGGGCCCGGCGTCACAGTCATCTCGGCGGCGTCAGTCCGGAGGCCTTTGAACTGGCCTCGTCGTGAGGACAGGAAATGTCTACGGTTGTGGGGTCAGTCCA
>NZ_JBYUWC010000057.1:0-758 GCF_058137865.1 Erwinia sp. 009765445 | reverse complement strand
GGGTTATGATCCACAGTAGCGTAAAGCGTTGGGGAAATTCACCGGCGGTGCGGATCCCGGCTACGTTAATGCAGGCGCTCAATCTGAATATTGATGATGAAGTGAAGATTGACCTGGTGGATGGCAAATTAATTATTGAGCCAGTGCGTAAAGAGCCCGTATTTACGCTTGCTGAACTGGTCAACGACATCACGCCGGAAAACCTCCACGAGAATATCGACTGGGGAGAGCCGAAAGATAAGGAAGTCTGGTAATGGTAAGCCGATACGTACCCGATATGGGCGATCTGATTTGGGTTGATTTTGACCCGACAAAAGGTAGCGAGCAAGCTGGACATCGTCCAGCTGTTGTCCTGAGTCCTTTCATGTACAACAACAAAACAGGTATGTGTCTGTGTGTTCCTTGTACAACGCAATCAAAAGGATATCCGTTCGAAGTTGTTTTATCCGGTCAGGAACGTGATGGCGTAGCGTTAGCTGATCAGGTAAAAAGTATCGCCTGGCGGGCAAGAGGAGCAACGAAGAAAGGAACAGTTGCCCCAGAGGAATTACAACTCATTAAAGCCAAAATTAACGTACTGATTGGGTAGTGTTACTAACTCACTTCTATTCTGGTCACATGTTTCCACCTGACAGACCCGCAATTTTCAGGACAATTCAATGAATCAAATCGACCGTTTGCTCACTATTATGCAGCGCCTGCGCGATCCTGCAAAAATCTATCGCTTCCCGGTCGCTCTGAGCGTTGACGAGCTGATG
>NZ_JBYUWC010000056.1:0-857 GCF_058137865.1 Erwinia sp. 009765445 | reverse complement strand
ACCTCTTCAGTATCCGGGTTCAGCCTGATGTTAAAGTCCACAACGTGCGGCGTCGGAACAAAAACCAGAACGTCAGCGCCAGCAACGGGAGCAAGCGGTTCGATATGAGCCTGCGCCGCCGCAACCGTCGCGGCGTCCGGAATGGGGTTAATCAGATCGCTGTTCGCCACCATTACGCCCACCGTGCCGCGTCCCATCCAGTGGCGGTAAGTCCATGCGCGGGTAATTCCCGGCACCTCTTTTGCCCACACCTCATAATCAGTATCTGCGCCCCCCTGAGGCGGCCAGTACCAGCGTTCAATGATACGGGACCGCCAGAGCTCCAAATCCTCAATATCCGCACCACCCTGAATGCTGTCGGCAACCCCGGCGGAGGGAAGGCCCGTGATCGGGGAAGTCAGCCGCATTGCCAGACCATCATCGGTGTTACCCGTGCCCCCCGTAACATCACAGACAACCGGCACGCGGAGAACGCCGCCGGATGATGCAGCCGCAGCGGAGGTTGTGAACGTCACCAGATCATCACGCTGGATTGTCACGCCTGCAGGCACAACGATGCCGCTGAATGAGACGTCCCAGCGCACAAATCCCGACGCCTGTGTGGCCGCTTTACGCGGTGCGCGTTTCATATTTCCGTGCCGCTTCAGCCAGTCCTCGTCTGCCAGGTCCGGCAGCAGATTTCTCGCCAGATAATCGATATACCCGTAAACCGTGTGAACTGCTGCTGCCTGTACGCGCCCGTAGACTTCGGCGTCTGTGCGGCGCAGGGCGGCCAGCGTGCTGTCGGCGGCAAGGCGGGTCTGAATATCGCTGCGGATCGTGGTAATTAACTGCGGAAGGGTTGGACGGTTAAAGCC
>NZ_JBYUWC010000054.1:0-1112 GCF_058137865.1 Erwinia sp. 009765445 | reverse complement strand
TGATGTTATGGACGCCCCTCCCTGAAGTAGCCAGTGCCATACTCTATTGACTGCAATTAATTCAGGAGTGATATCACATGAACACAATCAGAGTTGTTGGTATCGACATTGCCAAATCTGTTTTTCAGGTATGCGTCTGGATGGTTGATGGTTCAATTGCATATAACAAGAAGATCTCCCGTTCAAAATTGCTGGATTGCGTTCGACACTTCGAGCCCGGAACGCTTATCGCGATGGAGGCATGCTCTACTTCGCACTTCTGGGGCAGAACCTTCAGAACGATGGGATACAACGTCAGACTGATACCTGCCCAGCACGTTAAAGCCTTTGTCAGAAGCCAGAAAAACGATGCTAATGATGCGCTGGCGATTTGTGAAACAGCACTCCGCCCTGGCATCCACTTTGTTCCGGTCAAAACTGCTGAGCAGCAGGATATCAAAGCGCTGCGAAATACCCGTCAGCTCATGGTTGAGCAAAGAACGGCGCTGGCTAACCAGCTTCGTTCTCTGCTCGCTGAATATGGTCTCATTATCCCTGTCGGGATACAGTGCCTCCAGCAGCACCTGCCTGAACTGATGGAAGACGCGTCGAATGAGTTAACGTTCACTGTCCGCCGTTTACTTTCTACATTGCGGGAAGACATGCAGGCGCTGAATGAACGCGTCACCGGACTGGATAAGGAAATTGCTGCATTGTCTTCACAACAAGCTGCCTATCGCCAGTTGTTAACTATTCCGGGAGTCGGCCCGCTCATCGCGGCAGCGTTTATCAGTGAAGTGGATGCAGGGCAATTTTCCAACGGCAGAGAGTTATCCGCCTGGTGTGGCCTGGTTCCCCGGCAGCACAGTTCGGGAGGCAAGCAACGATTATCCTCCGTGACAAAAAATGGCAATCGTAGTCTCAGAACATTAATCATCCATGGAGCACGGTCTGTAATGCGCTGTATGAAAAAGCGCGATGACAGTCTGGGCCTTTGGCTGCAAAGGCTTGAAGCTCGTCGAGGGTTCCTGAAAACCACGGTTGCACTGGCGAATAAACTGACGAGAATTATCTGGCGTGTGCTGACAGATGGGGTTGATTTTAATATGCAGAAGGCCGTTGCGATGAATTAG
>NZ_JBYUWC010000053.1:0-1123 GCF_058137865.1 Erwinia sp. 009765445 | reverse complement strand
GCGGCGTCAGTCCGGAGGCCTTTGAACTGGCCTCGTCGTGAGGACAGGAAATGTCTACGGTTGTGGGGTCAGTCCACAGAATGGCGGGTAATGTTCTTTCCTCAAAAGGGTGACTTCAACTCACAGGAAGGTATCCGTGATACGGAACTGCAACTCAAGAGATGGATGCACGTTTTTGACAAAGTAGTTAATAACTTACACCATCAATAACCTAATTTGAATCAAACAAAAGCCAGCTAAATGCTGGCTTTTTCCATTTAAAATACATAAAGAAAAATTTAACAATGCCGATAACAGTTACATATAATCAAATGTTAATAAAGGAACTTGAAGTGACTGAAAAAATAAATGAAGGCAAAATTATGCAGGTCCTTAACTGGGCTTATGATAAAGCCCTCGACGGGAGTATACCTGGAACAGATTCAGCTTTTGAAATGGCAGATAGCTATTTGAAAGGTGAAGGCACCCTTGTTGACAAAGCTAATTCTCTTATTAGATGGCAAAACACTAAGTCGGTTACCTCAGGATTTCTGTCAGGACTCGGTGGTATCGTGACTCTACCTGTAGCAGTCCCAGCAAGTATCGCTACTGTCCTGTATGTTCAGATCCGAATGATAACCTCACTTGCGATAATGGGTGGATGGGATGTGAAAGATGATCGAGTGAGAAGCCTCGTTTACAGTTGCCTTGTTGGGAATGCAGCGAAAGACATTCTCAAAGGAACAGGGATTGTCGTTGGCTCAAAAATGTCAACACAGTTAATCAAAAGTATTTCGAAAGAAACAATATTCGCCATTAACAAAAAAGTAGGATTTAGATTGTTAACAAAGTTTGGGGAGAAAGGAGCTATCAACTTAGGAAAAATGATCCCCCTTGTCGGAGGTATAATCGGCGGGACGTTTGATGGAGTTTCAACAAATATAGTTGGGAATGTTGCTCGTAAAACTTTTATCGAAAAAAGTGTTTTAGCAGAATAGATAAAATAGATAATTTTTTAACAGGAGCAGTGTGTGTAAACCACTGCTTCCGATACAAACTTTCCCTTAAGTGTCAATACCATTCAAATAGTGACCCACCCTGCCAAAGTAAAACTGACCCACCCCTGTCAGTGGTTAGCCAGAAA
>NZ_JBYUWC010000052.1:0-1217 GCF_058137865.1 Erwinia sp. 009765445 | reverse complement strand
AAGTTGCAGGGTATAGACCCGAAACCCGGTGATCTAGCCATGGGCAGGTTGAAGGTTGGGTAACACTAACTGGAGGACCGAACCGACTAATGTTGAAAAATTAGCGGATGACCTGTGGCTGGGGGTGAAAGGCCAATCAAACCGGGAGATAGCTGGTTCTCCCCGAAAGCTATTTAGGTAGCGCCTCGTGAACTCATCTCCGGGGGTAGAGCACTGTTTCGGCTAGGGGGCCATCCCGGCTTACCAACCCGATGCAAACTGCGAATACCGGAGAATGTTATCACGGGAGACACACGGCGGGTGCTAACGTCCGTCGTGAAGAGGGAAACAACCCAGACCGCCAGCTAAGGTCCCAAAGTCATGGTTAAGTGGGAAACGATGTGGGAAGGCACAGACAGCCAGGATGTTGGCTTAGAAGCAGCCATCATTTAAAGAAAGCGTAATAGCTCACTGGTCGAGTCGGCCTGCGCGGAAGATGTAACGGGGCTAAACCATGCACCGAAGCTGCGGCAGCGACGCTTATGCGTTGTTGGGTAGGGGAGCGTTCTGTAAGCCGTTGAAGGTGGACCGTGAGGTCTGCTGGAGGTATCAGAAGTGCGAATGCTGACATAAGTAACGATAAAGCGGGTGAAAAGCCCGCTCGCCGGAAGACCAAGGGTTCCTGTCCAACGTTAATCGGGGCAGGGTGAGTCGACCCCTAAGGCGAGGCCGAAAGGCGTAGTCGATGGGAAACAGGTTAATATTCCTGTACTTGGTGTTACTGCGAAGGGGGGACGGAGAAGGCTATGTTGGCCGGGCGACGGTTGTCCCGGTTTAAGCGTGTAGGCCTGTGTTCCAGGCAAATCCGGAACACTTTAAGGCTGAGGCGTGACGACGAGGCACCACGGTGCTGAAGCAACAAATGCCCTGCTTCCAGGAAAAGCCTCTAAGCATCAGGTAACATCAAATCGTACCCCAAACCGACACAGGTGGTCAGGTAGAGAATACCAAGGCGCTTGAGAGAACTCGGGTGAAGGAACTAGGCAAAATGGTGCCGTAACTTCGGGAGAAGGCACGCTGGCGCGTAGGTGAAGGGACTTGCTCCCGGAGCTGAAGCCAGTCGAAGATACCAGCTGGCTGCAACTGTTTATTAAAAACACAGCACTGTGCAAACACGAAAGTGGACGTATACGGTGTGACGCCTGCCCGGTGCCGGAAGGTTAATTGATGGGGTTATC
>NZ_JBYUWC010000051.1:0-1297 GCF_058137865.1 Erwinia sp. 009765445 | reverse complement strand
GCTCTTTAACAATTTATCAGACAATCTGTGTGGGCACTCGCAGGATTGATATCAGCGTCTCCGGACGTAAAAAATATCAAGTCTCACGAGTGAACACATAATGAAATTCATTATGACGTTTTACAGATGAGCATCGCTGAACGTGTTTCAGCAAATCAAACTTAAATTGAAGAGTTTGATCATGGCTCAGATTGAACGCTGGCGGCAGGCCTAACACATGCAAGTCGAACGGTAGCACAGAGAGCTTGCTCTCGGGTGACGAGTGGCGGACGGGTGAGTAATGTCTGGGAAACTGCCCGATGGAGGGGGATAACTACTGGAAACGGTAGCTAATACCGCATAACGTCTACGGACCAAAGTGGGGGACCTTCGGGCCTCACACCATCGGATGTGCCCAGATGGGATTAGCTTGTTGGTGGGGTAATGGCTCACCAAGGCGACGATCCCTAGCTGGTCTGAGAGGATGACCAGCCACACTGGAACTGAGACACGGTCCAGACTCCTACGGGAGGCAGCAGTGGGGAATATTGCACAATGGGCGCAAGCCTGATGCAGCCATGCCGCGTGTATGAAGAAGGCCTTCGGGTTGTAAAGTACTTTCAGCGGGGAGGAAGGGTTGCTGGTTAATAACCAGCGGCATTGACGTTACCCGCAGAAGAAGCACCGGCTAACTCCGTGCCAGCAGCCGCGGTAATACGGAGGGTGCAAGCGTTAATCGGAATTACTGGGCGTAAAGCGCACGCAGGCGGTCTGTCAAGTCAGATGTGAAATCCCCGGGCTTAACCTGGGAACTGCATTTGAAACTGGCAGGCTGGAGTCTTGTAGAGGGGGGTAGAATTCCAGGTGTAGCGGTGAAATGCGTAGAGATCTGGAGGAATACCGGTGGCGAAGGCGGCCCCCTGGACAAAGACTGACGCTCAGGTGCGAAAGCGTGGGGAGCAAACAGGATTAGATACCCTGGTAGTCCACGCCGTAAACGATGTCGACTTGGAGGCTGTTCCCCTGAGGAGTGGCTTCCGGAGCTAACGCGTTAAGTCGACCGCCTGGGGAGTACGGCCGCAAGGTTAAAACTCAAATGAATTGACGGGGGCCCGCACAAGCGGTGGAGCATGTGGTTTAATTCGATGCAACGCGAAGAACCTTACCTGGCCTTGACATCCACGGAATTTGGCAGAGATGCCTGAGTGCCTTCGGGAACCGTGAGACAGGTGCTGCATGGCTGTCGTCAGCTCGTGTTGTGAAATGTTGGGTTAAGTCCCGCAACGAGCGCAACCCTTATCCTTTGTTGCCAGCGATT
>NZ_JBYUWC010000050.1:0-1333 GCF_058137865.1 Erwinia sp. 009765445 | reverse complement strand
TAGACTGGCCCCATAGATCACCAGACACTTCGCCTCTCTTAAAATAAGAGGTAGTCTTAGAACTATGTTTAACACCAGTCAGAATAATAAGATGGTTGAAGTGTTATCAGGACCTGAACGGCGTCGGCGTCGTACACCGCAGGAAAAAATTGCCATTATTCAGCAGACTATGGAACCCGGCATGACAGTGTCTCATGTTGCTCGCCTGCATGGCATCAATGCTAACCAGATCTTCAAATGGCGCAGGCAGTATGAAGACGGTTCTCTGACCGCCGTGGCATCAGGTGAAGAGGTCGTGCCCGCGTCTGAACTTGCTGCGGCCAATAAGCAAATCCGCGAACTTCAGCGTCTTCTGGGCAAAAAAACGATGGAAGCTGAGATACTCAAAGAGGCCGTGGAGTTCGGCCGGGCAAAAAAATGGATTGCGCATGCGCCCTTGTTGCCCGGGGACGACGACTGACCGACGTCTGCCGGAGTATTGGCGTGTCGCGTGCGCAACTGAGCATCAGAGTTCACCGGTCACCTGACTGGCAGGATCGCAGACGGCAGCCCCGCTCTGACGATAGCGCCGTGTTATCCCGGATAAACACGGCGGTGTCTGACCTGCCGACGTATGGCTATCGCCGCGTGTGGGCGCTGCTGCGACGGGAGTCAGAGCGGGATGGCCTGCCTGTGGTTAATGCGAAGCGGGTGTATCGCATTATGAGAGCACACCATCTGCTTCTTGAGCGTAAACCTGCTGATCCCCGCCGGAAGTGCGCACACAAGGGGCGCGTGGCGGTAGCTGAAAGTAACCGGCGCTGGTGTTCAGATGGCTTCGAGTTCCGCTGTGACAATGGAGAAAAGCTGCGGGTGACCTTCGCACAGGACTGCTGCGACAGGGAGATCATTGACTGGGCAGCAAGCACCGGAGGCTATGACAAAGAAACGGTGCAGGATGTGATGTTGGGCGCGGTGGAAAAACGCTTCGGAAGGCTGTTACCCACAGAGTCGCTGGAATGGCTGACGGATAACGGTTCAGCCTACCGAGCGCATGAAACAAGGGCATTTGCCCGGATGCTGGGACTTGAGCCGTGCACAACAGCAGTCCGGAGCCCGGAAAGCAACGGCATAGCAGAAAGCTTCGTGAAAACGATAAAGCGTGACTACATCAGCTTCATGCCGAAACCGGACAGCGAGGCAGCGGTGACGAACCTGGCGGTGGCGTTCAGTCATTACAACGAACATCATCCGCACAGCGCGCTGGGATATCGCTCACCACGGGAATATATACGCAGGAAGTTATCGCAACCGTAAGAGAGAAAAGACGTCTGGATATATAGGGTCAAATCCA
>NZ_JBYUWC010000049.1:0-1362 GCF_058137865.1 Erwinia sp. 009765445 | reverse complement strand
CCGGATATATGGTCGCAAACCGTATCGAACCAGTACTTGTAACACCCGGGGCGTCCATATATGGTTTACTGAATTTGGCCACCTGAACAGAGGTGATATGCTCACCTCAGAACAACACAGGTGCTCCAATGAAAAGAAGAAATTTTAGTCCTGAATTCAAACGCGAATCCGCTCAGCTGGTTGTCGACCAAAATTACACCGTCTCTGACGCTGCTAAGGCTATGGATGTTGGCCTTTCCACTATGACGAAGTGGGTCAAACAACTACGTGATGAGCGTCAGGGCAAAACGCCAAAAGCCTCCCCGATAACGCCGGAACAAATAGAAATACGTGAGCTAAAGAAAAAGCTACAACGCATTGAAATGGAAAATGAAATATTAAAAAAGGCTACCGCGCTCTTGATGTCGGACTCCCTGAACAGTTCTCGATAATCGGGAAACTCAGGGCGCGTTATCCTGTGGTCACTCTCTGCCACGTGTTCGGGGTTCATCGCAGCAGCTACAAATACTGGAAAAACCGTCCTGAAAAGCCAGACGGCAGACGGACTATATTACGCAGTCAGGTACTTGAGCTACATGGCATCAGCCACGGTTCGGCCGGAGCAAGAAGCATCGCCACAATGGCAACCCAGAGAGGCTACCAGATGGGGCGCTGGCTTGCTGGCAGGCTCATGAAAGAGCTGGGACTGGTCAGTTGCCAGCAGCCGACTCACCGGTATAAGCGTGGCGGTCATGAGCACGTTGCTATCCCGAATCATCTTGAGCGACAGTTCGCCGTAACGGAGCCCAACCAGGTGTGGTGCGGTGATGTGACCTGTATCTGGACAGGTAAACGCCGGGCGTACCTCGCCGTTGTTCCCGACCTGTTCGCAAGAAAACCAGTGGGCTGGGCAATGTCGTTCTCGCCGGACAGCAGACTCACCATGAAAGCGCTGGAAATGGCATGGGAAACTCGCGGTGAGCCCGTCGGGGTGATGTTCCACAGCGACCAGGGTAGTCATTATACAGGCAGGGAGTTCCGGCAATTACTGTGGCGATACAGGATCAGACAGAGTATGAGCCGGCGCGGAAACTGCTGGGATAACAGCCCAATGGAGCGCTTCTTCAGGAGTCTGAAGAACGAATGGGTACCGGTGACAGGTACGTAAGCTTCAGCGATGCAGCTCACGCCATAACGGACTATATCGTTGGATATTACAGCGCGCTCAGGCCGCACGAATATAACGGTGGGTTACCACCAAACGAATCGGAAAATCGATACTGGAAAAACTCTAACGCGGTGGCCAGTTTTTGTTGACCATATATGGACGCCCCGGGTGTTACAAGTACTGGTTCGATACGGTTTGCGACCATATATCCGGCG
>NZ_JBYUWC010000048.1:0-1436 GCF_058137865.1 Erwinia sp. 009765445 | reverse complement strand
TTATATGAACGCGTCCCGTTTGCAACGGCTTCCATTATTCTGACGCTGACAGATAGGTTGCAGCTTTATATCCGGCTTTCCTGCAGCATGTAAGCTGCGAGCCCCTATGTAATTCGCTGACTCACGCCTCATTTCTCCTGCGGGCTTTAAGCCCAGGAAACCATTCAGGTTTAGTGAGTCCCGGTCTTACCTGTCTTTGTCATCACGCTGGCCGCCAGAGCAACCTTTCAGCATTCACCCTTTTATTAAGAGTTAATGTTTATCGGTATCAGCAATTAACAGGGTCTGATGCTGACATGATTCTTATCGTACTGACGGTCATGGGCCGCTATTGCCCACACTGTCCGTGCCAGCTTGTTCGCCATTGCCACGATGGCCACACTGGTCGGACGCCGTTTTTTCAGATCCGTTATCCATGGCACGGGCTCTTTTGTCAGTAAGGCTGCTGCCCTTGCACCGTGGATAAATAGTGTCCTGAGATAGGTATCACCTCGCTTGCTTATGCCCAGCAGGCGGACTTTTCCTCCGGAGCCGGTCTGTTTTGGCACCAGACCGACATAAGCCGCAAACTCACGTCCGGATTTGAACGCTGAAGCCTCGCCCATTGTGGCTACCGCTGCTGTGGCGGTGAGTGGCCCAACGCCCGGGATTTCCATCAGGCGCTTACAGATTTCACTCTGTTTCGCCACGCTAATAAGCTGTTTTTCGATACCGTCTATCAGCGCGTCCAGTTTTTTCAGTCTGTTATATTGTTCTTCCAGCAACATGATGAGATACGGAGGCAACCGCGTCTTCATCCGCTCCAGCGCTGCCGGTAACTCTTTGTCCATCGCCGTCCGACCTTTGTGGAGCGTCTCGCCGAACTCCAGAAGGGTTCCGTGCAGGGCATTGATCTGCGCGGTCCGGAATTTCACCAGTTGTCGCCGTGAACGATGCAGCACCAGTACCGACTGCTGCTCTTCTGTTTTGACGGCAATTCCCTTACCTGGCTGCTGTACCGCCATCCAGATAGCACGGGCATCCATTACATCGTTTTTGTTACCGATAACGAATGCTTTAACGAAGCGCCCCTGCATTAAACGGACTTTGTGTCCCTGTTTTTCCAGCTCCCGTGCCCAGTGCTGGAGCCACCACAGGCCTCCATACCAACCAGGCAGGGCTCCCGGTTGTTGAAGAACGTCAGAAAATCCTGACGGCGTATCTGTTTATCAACCACTTCACCTGTATGCTCATTGATGAAGTGAACCTGAATCAGATGTTTTGCGATATCAACACCAACCGGGGTATATTTCATATCGTGGAGTCTCCAGTTACCCGGGAGCTTTATGCATCCCGTATTGGGCACAATGATGCCGGAAATCTGTGAGGCTCCACACCTTCCTCATCACGGTTGTGCTCAGTATCAAATGAATGGGGCGCGTTCATTACATTTCTCC
>NZ_JBYUWC010000047.1:0-1792 GCF_058137865.1 Erwinia sp. 009765445 | reverse complement strand
TGTCGTCAGCTCGTGTTGTGAAATGTTGGGTTAAGTCCCGCAACGAGCGCAACCCTTATCCTTTGTTGCCAGCGATTCGGTCGGGAACTCAAAGGAGACTGCCGGTGATAAACCGGAGGAAGGTGGGGATGACGTCAAGTCATCATGGCCCTTACGGCCAGGGCTACACACGTGCTACAATGGCGCATACAAAGAGAAGCGACCTCGCGAGAGCAAGCGGACCTCATAAAGTGCGTCGTAGTCCGGATCGGAGTCTGCAACTCGACTCCGTGAAGTCGGAATCGCTAGTAATCGTGGATCAGAATGCCACGGTGAATACGTTCCCGGGCCTTGTACACACCGCCCGTCACACCATGGGAGTGGGTTGCAAAAGAAGTAGGTAGCTTAACCTTCGGGAGGGCGCTTACCACTTTGTGATTCATGACTGGGGTGAAGTCGTAACAAGGTAACCGTAGGGGAACCTGCGGTTGGATCACCTCCTTACCTGAAGATACCTTCCTTCGCAGTGTCCACAACAGATTGTCTGATAGAAAAGTAACGAGCAGAAAAACCTCTACAGGCTTGTAGCTCAGGTGGTTAGAGCGCACCCCTGATAAGGGTGAGGTCGGTGGTTCAAGTCCACTCAGGCCTACCAAATTTCATCTCATGCGGCGTTATGCGCGCGGTCGTTTACCTGAAGTAAACTTCCCTTCCGCATGCCTTGCCTGAGAAGAAATTACATTTCTCCTGAAAAAGTAATGTTACTCCTCGCGAGTGGGTAGTAGTGGTCTCTGCAGTAACTGTATGGGGCTATAGCTCAGCTGGGAGAGCGCCTGCCTTGCACGCAGGAGGTCAGCGGTTCGATCCCGCTTAGCTCCACCATGCAGTTTACAACAATACTTCAGAGTGTACCGGCAACGGTATGCTGCGAAGTATTATGCTCTTTAACAATCCGGAACAAGCTGAAAATTGAAACGACATGTCGTTTTCATTCTCCGTAATAAGAATGAAATCAACGATATGTTCGAGTCTCTCAAATGCTTACAGCTGACAACGTGTCCTCCGGGACGCTTGTGGGTTGTGAGGTTAAGTGACTAAGCGTACACGGTGGATGCCCTGGCAGTCAGAGGCGATGAAGGGCGTGCTAATCTGCGAAAAGCGCCGGTAAGGTGATATGAACCGTTACAACCGGCGATACCCGAATGGGGAAACCCAGTGCAATCCGTTGCACTATCGCAACATGAATACATAGTGTTGCGAGGCGAACCGGGGGAACTGAAACATCTAAGTACCCCGAGGAAAAGAAATCAACCGAGATTCCCCCAGTAGCGGCGAGCGAACGGGGAACAGCCCAGAACCTGAATCAGTTTGTGCATTAGTGGAAGCGTCTGGAAAGTCGCAGGGTACAGGGTGACACTCCCGTACACAAAAATGCACTTACTGTGAGTTCGATGAGTAGGGCGGGACACGTGGTATCCTGTCTGAATATGGGGGGACCATCCTCCAAGGCTAAATACTCCTGACTGACCGATAGTGAACCAGTACCGTGAGGGAAAGGCGAAAAGAACCCCGGCGAGGGGAGTGAAAGAGAACCTGAAACCGTGTACGTACAAGCAGTGGGAGCACCTTCGTGGTGTGACTGCGTACCTTTTGTATAATGGGTCAGCGACTTATATTCTGTAGCAAGGTTAACCGTATAGGGGAGCCGCAGGGAAACCGAGTCTTAACTGGGCGTTAAGTTGCAGGGTATAGACCCGAAACCCGGTGATCTAGCCATGGGCAGGTTGAAGGTTGGGTAACACTAACTGGAGGA
>NZ_JBYUWC010000046.1:0-1907 GCF_058137865.1 Erwinia sp. 009765445 | reverse complement strand
ACAAACATGCTGTCGTTTTTCTCCAAATCCAGTTCCGTTCTGAAAATGATAAGCAAGGACGGCCTTACAGCCGCCCGAGCCCTGGTGCCCATTTCAGTGATGATGGACCAGATGGGGATGCAGGGTGAGGCTTCAGGTAACGCCGTACGCAAGATTTTTCAGGCAGGCTTTGACAGCAAAAAAGTTGGCGCGGCTAATGCCCTGCTGGCTAAAAAGAAGATAAAGCTGGATTTTACAGATGGCAAAGGTGAATTTGGCGGGATCGATAACCTGTTTAATCAGTTAAAAAAATTACAGTCGCTCACGACAAAACAGCGCACCACAATCATTAAAAAGATTTTCGGTGACGACGCTGAGACGTTGCAGGTACTCAACGCCCTGATAGATAAGGGGCGGGAAGGATATGAGCAGGTTCAGAAAAAAATGGCGTCTCAGGCCAGTCTGAACCAGCGCGTGGAGGCGCAACTGGGCACACTGGCAAACCTGTGGGAAGCCCTGACCGGCACGGCGGTTAACGGCCTCGCGGCCATTGGCGGCGCTTTTGCCGGTGACGTAAAGAAAACCACCCTCTGGCTGGGCGATCTGGCTGACAGATTCTCAGAGTTTGCGGCAAAGAATCCGGCAGTGATCCGTGGCGCTTTCGGAATGGCCGCAGCGTTTGTTGCCGTCAAGGTGGCCGCGCTGGGCATTAACTTTGCCCTGGGGCTTATCAGCAAAACAATCAGCCTCTCTCCCTTCGGTATCTTCATCCGCGTTGCAGCCCTCGCCGCCGGTCTGATTATCGCCAACTGGAGTACGATAGGCCCCTGGTTTCAAAAGTTATGGAAGGACATTTCCGGCTTCTTCACGGAAAATTATGCACTTATTAAAACAGCGATAGAAAACTTCTCTCCTCTGGAATATATCGCTGAAAAATGGGAGCCGGTGGCAAAATGGTTTGAAGATTTATGGGCACGAATACAGCCTTATATTGATCCTATCATGAATGGCATCGACAAAATAAAAGGCCTGGCCAGCGCAGGCAAAAACTGGCTTTTCGGTGAGGATAACGCAGGCGGCGGAGAGCCACCACCTGGTTCGCCGCCTGTTTCATTCCCGCCCATTCCCGGCTCCATGAACAATGATTTTATGCGCATGCAGCAAACCCGGCCGCAGGGAAATATCACCGTTGATTTTCGTGAGGCTCCACCCGGAACGGTCGTCAAAACCAGTGACAGTCAGGGCATGAATATCACGACCGATGTAGGCTATAATCGTTTCTCTAAACAATAATCACAGGGAGACTTTTAATGCGTTATCTTTCCATTTTAGCCGCTGTTATATTTACAGGCGGCGTAGCCGCAAGTGAGTGCCATCCGGCTTTTGATGAGGCAAAGTTGTTAGCTGCAATTGGCAGTAAACCTGAGAAAATGGTAAAACTGAAAGACGATGATTTGATAAGGCATCAATATTCTTTCAGGAAAGAACAAACGGAGGATGAGATTTTAGGTGATAAACCATCAAAATATGAACCTCAAATTTACGTGACTTTGTTCCAGCCTCCATGTTCTGAAAAGATAAATATTTATTTTTACGTGAATGAAGATGGTTCTATGAATGAGCCAAATATCAAAATTGCCAGTAATGCTTTTGGGTACTTAACAGGATTTAGCGAAGGTGAGTTTGAACGAAATATTAAGAAACTCTCAGGTGTAAACCGTTTTGAATTAAATAACGATAAAGCAAATTCTTTATTTGTTAAAATTGGCGATACCTACTCGATAAATATTTCTTTAAAACAGTGATTGTTGAAAATTTTCTTCAATTAATTCTAACCCACCTGATGGTGGGTTTTTTTCGCCCGGAGTAAACAATGAGCTGGAAAGATAATCTGCAGGAAGCCTCACTGCGCGGCGTACCGTTTAAGG
>NZ_JBYUWC010000045.1:0-1958 GCF_058137865.1 Erwinia sp. 009765445 | reverse complement strand
CGGATTGATTTTTCCGTGTCGCAGGTGAGAATATTTTCGCCCAGCACCAGCGCGGTGTGCGCCCGGCGGTTGCCGATGTCACCTATCACCAGATTCCCGGTTGCGTCGTCATAGGCCAGCGCCTGCTGCAGCCCCATGCCCTTATTCAGCACGTCCATAACTGACTCGCCCTGATCGGCCTGAATGCCCTGGAGCGCCCCGCCGGTTACCCCACCATCCGTAACCGTTATGCCAAACGGTTTCGCAAGTGCGGCGGCCACCTGCACCAGTGACAGCCCGGAATATTGTGATGGAGTGGCGGAGCAGTCGATCAGGTCAGCGGTTTTACTGCGCCCCGAAATGCCCGTACTGATGCTGCTGGCGTCATAGCGTACCGGCGTGGCTTCAACGTATCCGGTCAGCACCTGATCCGTACCAATAAAAACCTCAACCAGATCGCCGTTTTTAATGCGGCTCTGCCGGGATGCCTGATCGTTATCGCCAGGCCAGCTGCGGGTTATCTCCACGCTGAAATCCCGTGCGATACGCTCAATGCCTGCCGAAATGCGTACCGACGTCCAGCCGCCCCACTCGTGCCCGTTGACACGTAAAAATACTGTGTTGTTCATCGCACCGGCACTCTCAGGGTCTGGACCGGCACAAAGCCGGGATGACGAATATTATTGCGGGCCGTGATATCACCTGCCCGCGCGGCGGAGTCGTACCAGTCCGCAGCAAGAACCAGTGCAGGAGTGACCTGGGCAGGGGTGCGCTCCGTCATGCGTTCGACCTGCTCAAGGCGGGCAGATATATCCCTGTTAACGTCCGTGCGCACCGTTACCAGCGCCTGAAAGAGCTGATCGTCCGTCACGCGCTCCAGCTCCCGGTCAATGGCCTGATTAATGTTTTCACGTACATCAGAGAGGTCGTCCCATGACACCACGCTGGCATTATCGACTGAGGTCGTAACACCTGATGAGGTTCCCGTTTCCGACTGAATGTCGCTCACTGCCGGATGTGAAACCACAACCGGCTGCTGCGGGTCCTGCTGTTGCGTAACCGCCCGGTTAACGGGCTGCGGTAAGCTGGTCACGGCGGCAGCGGCTTCGCTGAGTGCCGTTGTCCTGACGGCCTGCGCCACGTAGTTGCGCTGTATGGTCTGCTCCTGCGCAGTTTTACTGTCAGTTTTCCACACGCCACGAGGAGCCAGCCCGCTGTCCACCGTTATCCCGCTCAACCCCTTAATCATTGCCATCACATCAGAGGTGTTTCCTGACAGCCTGGTGCCCGCCCGCCACATGCTTTGCAGCTGATTAACAAAGGTCATGCCGCTGGATGGCGGCTTTAACAGTACGGACAGATCGCCCTGCATCAGTCTGCCTGCTGCGCTTACCCCGGCATCGACATACTGAAAGGCATCGGTGACGGTGTCGAAAATCCCCGAAGCGTCATCCAGAAGCCCGTCCTGAACAAAATCTGGCATCCCGTCGAGTCCAAACGCGCCGAACGCTGAAGAAATCGCGTCATCCAGAAATGAAACTGAAGAGGAAAGTTTCTGACTGGTAGCGATCCCGGCGGTGGGAAACGACAGTTCGCCCGCTTCGATGAAACTGAAGCTGACGCGGCACATCCGGCCCTCATCCGTCGAATGGGTGATGCGTACGGCATCATCAACGGTTACGGTCATTTCGCCATAGTACGGATGGATCAGCGTGCAGGAGCCCGGCTTCTCAATGGCTTCAATCAGCCGGTTTCGCTGTTCAAAGAAATCATCGCCAATCAGATATGCCTGAACGCTGAACCGGCGCGTTGCGCGGCCCAAATCTTCAGACCAGGGCTTATCGCGGTTGGGATACTCATGTACCTGCACCCGGCGGCCAAAGGTGCCTTCATCACTGTCAACCTTAAACGGTACGCCGCGCAGTGAGGCTTCCTGCAGATTATCTTTCCAGCTCATTGTTTACTCCGGGCGAAAAAAA
>NZ_JBYUWC010000044.1:0-1967 GCF_058137865.1 Erwinia sp. 009765445 | reverse complement strand
TGTCAATACCATTCAAATAGTGACCCACCCTGCCAAAGTAAAACTGACCCACCCCTGTCAGTGGTTAGCCAGAAACGTCGGCGGTTGCCGACTTCTTCAGCTGCCCACTTTTTAGCTTGTCCTTCAGCCGGTAACTTTGCCCGCTAATCTGAACAATGTGGGCGTGATGCAGCAGACGATCCAGCATTGCTGCTGTCAGCGTCTCATCATCCCCAAATGTTCCCGACCACTGTGTGAACGGCAGATTACTGGTCAGTATCAGACTGCCAGACTCGTAGCGTCTGGCGACAACCTGGAAGAATAAGTTGGCCTCCTCTTTGCCAAATGGCAGGTAGCCTATCTCGTCAATCACCAGCAGCCGGGGCTTGTGAATGATACGGTTCAGATAGCCTTTAAGTTCTCCCTGCCGGTGAGCGGCAACCAGTTGCAACATCATGTCCGCAGCGGTGATAAACCGGGTGCTCAGCCCCGCCATGGCACAGCGGTATGCCAGAGCGCCTGCAAGATGGCTTTTACCCACACCAGATGGCCCCAGGAAAACGATATTCTCCTGCCGCTCGATGAATGCCAGACTGGCCAGCTCCTGTATCTGTGTCCGTGGGGCACCGCTGGCAAACTTGAAGTCAAACTGCTCCAGTGTTCTGACCGCCGGTAAACCGGAAAGACGTAACAGAGTCTGGCGCCGGCGCTCATCCCTGCTGTCAGCCTCCAGCTTAAGAAGCTGCTCAAGAAAGTCCCCGAATGAAGCGGTGTCATCTATCGCCTTCTGGGCCAGCGCAGGCCACTCGGAAGCGATACGATCCAGCCGAAACTGCTGGCACAGCTCAGCGATGCGCTGATGCTGGAGCTCGCTCATGAGCGCACCTCCAGTAAGGACTGATAAACCGACAGCGGGTGCTGAATACTTTCCACTGGCAGAGCCCGGCGGGGTGCATCAGTCAGCCGTGGAACGGATGGTGGCGTGGTCACCGGTAACGGCAGCAAAGCCGCCAGTTCCTTCTGTAATCGCTGGTCAGGAGGGACTCCGGTAGTACCATGCTTCCGGGCGTTAGCTGTATGAACAAGCCATGCTCCCACCCTGGCGTTGGCAGAATCCACATCGAGCAGCAGACCTGACTGCTTAAAAGTCGTTGCCAGCGGAACGACAAAACTCTCCTTGAGGTAGCGGTTAAAACGTTCGACTTTACCCTTGGTCTTCGCGCGATAAGGCCGACAGACTCTGGGTGTAAAACCGTACTTCTCGGCTAAAGCCAGTAGCGTGGGGTTCCAGCGATGACGGCCCTCACCATACACGTCCCGCTCAAGAATAATGGCCTTCGCATTATCGAACAGCAAATGCCGCGGCGTGCCGCCAAAAAAGGCCAGAGCGTGTTCAATCCCATCGCACCATGCTGCGGTATCCTGGTTCGCATAAAAGCGGACATAAGTGGCCCGACTCCAGCCGAGCGTGGCGACTATCGCCAGCAGAGGGTCCTGGCCCTGACGAATGATGGTGAAGTCGACCTGCATCTGTTCGCCCGGCTCGGTCTCAAAACGGACCACGGGCTCAACGGGTTGTTGCTTCAGTGGAAACAGATAAGCGGTCAGCATACTGTAGCCCCCGGTGTAGCCCCGCTCGCGGATCTCCCGAAGCATAACGCTGGCGGGTATCCAGTGAGGCCGGGCCGCCTCAACACGTTCGTTGATATACGCCTTGAACGGGTCAAGCTTGCCCTGACGGGGCGCTCTGGTGGAATACCGGGCCGATGACACAGCATCCCCCATGCGGATATAGCGCCGGATAGTCTGGCGGGAACATCCCAAATGACGGGCAATAGCACGGATGGACATGCCCTGCCGACGAAGAACAGCAATCTCCACTCTTAACTCCAATGTTAGCATCGGCAGCTCGCTTAAAACTGCCAGTTTTACCCATGGTGGGTCAGTTTTACATTGGCATGTGGGGCATTTTTACATCGGTACTAACA
>NZ_JBYUWC010000043.1:0-2757 GCF_058137865.1 Erwinia sp. 009765445 | reverse complement strand
CTGTCAGGCAATCCGCTGATATTTTCATATCGGTCAATCAGTTCTGTTACTGAGCGCGGGTCAGTTTCAAGCATCAGTGCATCGCTGCGCCCGTGAACCGCTGCAAGGGATGGAGCCAGCCCGGCCAGCAGTAAATCATCGCTCTCCCATGCCGGTCCTCGCGGCAGCAATGCGGCGAGCATCTGTCTGTACTGCGCCGTCAGATCCATGAGACATCTCCCACAACGCCTATTTCTCCCTTCGCGATTGCTATATCTGCTGACGGGCTGACCAGGGTATGGCTGTACTCGCCCGTGGCTATACTGATGGCTTCACTGATTCGGGAGAGTTTCAGTACGCTTTCCGGAATACCATCGCGCAACATCAGCGATCTCAGCTCTGCAATAACCGCATAGCGGACCTCTTCAGTATCCGGGTTCAGCCTGATGTTAAAGTCCACAACGTGCGGCGTCGGAACAAAAACCAGAACGTCAGCACCGGCAACGGGGGCAAGCGGTTCAATATGGGCCTGGGCCGCCGCTACCGTCGCGGCGTCCGGGATGGGGTTAATCAGATCGCTGTTCGCCACCATCACGCCCACCGTGCCGCGTCCCAGCCAGTGACGGTAAGTCCATGCGCGGGTAATTCCCGGCACCTCTTTTGCCCACACCTCATAATCAGTATCTGCGCCCCCCTGCGGCGGCCAGTACCAGCGTTCAATGATACGGGACCGCCAGAGCTCCAAATCCTCAATATCTGCACCGCCCTGAATGCTGTCGGCAACCCCGGCCGAGGAAAGGCCGGTGATCGGGGAGGTCAGCCGCATTGCCAGCCCGTCATCGGTGTTACCCGTGGCACCTGTCACATCACAGACAACCGGCACGCGGAGAACGCCGCCGGATGATGCAGCCGCAGCTGAGGTTGTGAACGTTACCAGATCGTCACGCTGGATTGTCACACCTGCAGGCACAACAATGCCATTTGTCGATACGTCCCAGCGTACAAAACCCGCCGCTGTCGTCGCCGCTTTACGCGGTGCGCGTTTCATATTTCCGTGCCGCGTCAGCCAGTCCGGGTCTGCCAGGTCCGGCAGCAGATTCCGCGCCAGATAATCGATATACCCGTAAACCGTGTGAACCGCTGCTGCCTGTACGCGCCCGTAGACTTCGGCGTCCGTGCGGCGCAGTGCGGCCAGCGTACTGTCGGCGGCAAGGCGGGTCTGAATATCGCTGCGGATCGTGGTAATTAACTGCGGAAGGGTTGGACGGTTAAAGCCGCTGTCAGCCATTCAGATTGCTCCATAAATCATCAAAGGATATAGCCGTGCGGCTGCCGTCACGGCGGGAGATTACGACTGACGCACTTAACGTTGTGATCCCGGTTCGCGCCACGCTGACGTCAACGCGGGCAGCCACGCCGTCGTCCACCAGCCATTGCAGCGCCTCGCTGAGGTATTCGCGGGCTTTAACCGGCGTTTTATTGGTGAGTTTTTCGCGCCCCAGCAGGTACAGGCGCGAACCTGTGCGATCATTCTGTACCGTCGGGTAACTGTCTCCCCACCAGCCGTTATCCTGCTCTGGCCTGTCGTCCGGTTCAGCACGCCGCCATGAGAACAGCGAAATGATTACCGCCCGCGTGAGAGCGTCTGTCGGCCACGTAACGGGGCGCTGCACGCCGTCAATCGTGATTATCATCATGCCCCCATTTTCTGGTTCGGCCCGTCGGTGGTGCCGCCTCCGTCGCCATTTTCTTTGTGGTTATGTCCGTTAAATACTCCGCGCATGGCGGTCATCGTGCTTGTTTTATCCCGGATTTCTCCGTTTGGCACTTCAAGCAGCGGCGTCTCAAATGTCGCTTTCTCAGTAGCATTGACGATCAGATGAGCGGTGTTCACTTCAGTGGTGTTCCCGCGCCGGAGGATGATGCTGTCTCCCTCGTCGGTGTAAATCGCCACCTCACCGCCCGCTAACCCCTTTATTCGGTAGCGGCGGTCTGACGCCATCAGCACCACGCCATGCGATCGGTCGCCATCGAAATACACGGCCACGGCCTCAGCGCCCAACAGCGGGGCAGAGGTAAAGCCGTAAGGCTCAAGGTGCTCAATATCACTCTTGCCCTCGCCTCCCGCCATTTCAATCTGCAGCATCTGACACTTTGACGCGGTATCCAGCCCGCGCACCACGGCACGGGCCAGCAGGTTCGACAGGCTGCGGCTCATCGCTGCAATCGGATTCGCCATCAGAAATCATCCTCTGTTTTTTTCGTTTTTCGTTTACCCGGCTTCGGTGGCTTAGGCAGATAGGCATCCGCAGGACCGACGCGAATTTCTGTTACCGTGCCGTTCCCGTCCTGCTGATAGGTTACTTCAGCAATCACCATCTCCCGGTTATCAAAACCCAGCACCGGGTCATAAACGATTACGGTGAGATTGGGCTGCCAGAGTGAGCCGTCGCCCTGGTGCCAGCCCTGTACGGTATAGGTCACCTCATCTGTGCGGGCAGCACGCTGGCGCATCTCAAATTCAGCGCGGTCTGTGCATGTGGATGTGGTGGCGTTGCCGATCTGCCTGATAATCATTGGTCGGTAGCGCGTCAGGCCGCCGTCAATGGTTTTGGCCCGGATGGCGGTAGTGGTTGCCTCACCAAAATCATCATTGTTACCTGCCCGCTGGCCGGAAACCTGATAGGTGCTGAACCGGTCCCGGATTGATTTTTCCGTGTCGCAGGTGAGAATATTTTCGCCCAGCACCAGCGCGGTGTGCGCCCGGCGGTTGCCGAT
>NZ_JBYUWC010000042.1:0-2981 GCF_058137865.1 Erwinia sp. 009765445 | reverse complement strand
CCCTTGTACCCTTAACTCTTCCTGATACGTAAATAATGATTTGGTGGCCCTTGCTGGACTTGAACCAGCGACCAAGCGATTATGAGTCGCCTGCTCTAACCACTGAGCTAAAGGGCCTTGAGTGTGCAATAACAATACTTATAAACCACGCAATAAACATGATGATCTAGAGAATCCCGTCGTAGCCACCATCTTTTTTTGCGGGAGTGGCGAAATTGGTAGACGCACCAGATTTAGGTTCTGGCGCCGCTAGGTGTGCGAGTTCAAGTCTCGCCTCCCGCACCATTCACCAGAAAGCGTTGATCGGATGCCCTCGAGTCGGGCAGCGTTGGGTCCTGGCCACGGGTGCGCATGATCGTGCTCCTGTCGTTGAGGACCCGGCTAGGCTGGCGGGGTTGCCTTACTGGTTAGCAGAATGAATCACCGATACGCGAGCGAACGTGAAGCGACTGCTGCTGCAAAACGTCTGCGACCTGAGCAACAACATGAATGGTCTTCGGTTTCCGTGTTTCGTAAAGTCTGGAAACGCGGAAGTCCCCTACGTGCTGCTGAAGTTGCCCGCAACAGAGAGTGGAACCAACCGGTGATACCACGATACTATGACTGAGAGTCAACGCCATGAGCGGCCTCATTTCTTATTCTGAGTTACAACAGTCCGCACCGCTGCCGGTAGCTCCTTCCGGTGGGCGCGGGGCATGACTATCGTCGCCGCACTTATGACTGTCTTCTTTATCATGCAACTCGTAGGACAGGTGCCGGCAGCGCCCAACAGTCCCCCGGCCACGGGGCCTGCCACCATACCCACGCCGAAACAAGCGCCCTGCACCATTATGTTCCGGATCTGCATCGCAGGATGCTGCTGGCTACCCTGTGGAACACCTACATCTGTATTAACGAAGCGCTAACCGTTTTTATCAGGCTCTGGGAGGCAGAATAAATGATCATATCGTCAATTATTACCTCCACGGGGAGAGCCTGAGCAAACTGGCCTCAGGCATTTGAGAAGCACACGGTCACACTGCTTCCGGTAGTCAATAAACCGGTAAACCAGCAATAGACATAAGTGGCTATTTAACGACCCTGCCCTGAACCGACGACCGGGTCGAATTTGCTTTCGAATTTCTGCCATTCATCCGCTTATTATCACTTATTCAGGCGTAGCAACCAGGCGTTTAAGGGCACCAATAACTGCCTTAAAAAAATTACGCCCCGCCCTGCCACTCATCGCAGTACTGTTGTAATTCATTAAGCATTCTGCCGACATGGAAGCCATCACAAACGGCATGATGAACCTGAATCGCCAGCGGCATCAGCACCGTGTCGCCTTGCGTATAATATTTGCCCATGGTGAAAACGGGGGCGAAGAAGTTGTCCATATTGGCCACGTTTAAATCAAAACTGGTGAAACTCACCCAGGGATTGGCTGAGACGAAAAACATATTCTCAATAAACCCTTTAGGGAAATAGGCCAGGTTTTCACCGTAACACGCCACATCTTGCGAATATATGTGTAGAAACTGCCGGAAATCGTCGTGGTATTCACTCCAGAGCGATGAAAACGTTTCAGTTTGCTCATGGAAAACGGTGTAACAAGGGTGAACACTATCCCATATCACCAGCTCACCGTCTTTCATTGCCATACGGAATTCCGGATGAGCATTCATCAGGCGGGCAAGAATGTGAATAAAGGCCGGATAAAACTTGTGCTTATTTTTCTTTACGGTCTTTAAAAAGGCCGTAATATCCAGCTGAACGGTCTGGTTATAGGTACATTGAGCAACTGACTGAAATGCCTCAAAATGTTCTTTACGATGCCATTGGGATATATCAACGGTGGTATATCCAGTGATTTTTTTCTCCATTTTAGCTTCCTTAGCTCCTGAAAATCTCGATAACTCAAAAAATACGCCCGGTAGTGATCTTATTTCATTATGGTGAAAGTTGGAACCTCTTACGTGCCGATCAACGTCTCATTTTCGCCAAAAGTTGGCCCAGGGCTTCCCGGTATCAACAGGGACACCAGGATTTATTTATTCTGCGAAGTGATCTTCCGTCACAGGTATTTATTCGGCGCAAAGTGCGTCGGGTGATGCTGCCAACTTACTGATTTAGTGTATGATGGTGTTTTTGAGGTGCTCCAGTGGCTTCTGTTTCTATCAGCTGTCCCTCCTGTTCAGCTACTGACGGGGTGGTGCGTAACGGCAAAAGCACCGCCGGACATCAGCGCTATCTCTGCTCTCACTGCCGTAAAACATGGCAACTGCAGTTCACTTACACCGCTTCTCAACCCGGTACGCACCAGAAAATCATTGATATGGCCATGAATGGCGTTGGATGCCGGGCAACAGCCCGCATTATGGGCGTTGGCCTCAACACGATTTTACGTCACTTAAAAAACTCAGGCCGCAGTCGGTAACCTCGCGCATACAGCCGGGCAGTGACGTCATCGTCTGCGCGGAAATGGACGAACAGTGGGGCTATGTCGGGGCTAAATCGCGCCAGCGCTGGCTGTTTTACGCGTATGACAGTCTCCGGAAGACGGTTGTTGCGCACGTATTCGGTGAACGCACTATGGCGACGCTGGGGCGTCTTATGAGCCTGCTGTCACCCTTTGACGTGGTGATATGGATGACGGATGGCTGGCCGCTGTATGAATCCCGCCTGAAGGGAAAGCTGCACGTAATCAGCAAGCGATATACGCAGCGAATTGAGCGGCATAACCTGAATCTGAGGCAGCACCTGGCACGGCTGGGACGGAAGTCGCTGTCGTTCTCAAAATCGGTGGAGCTGCATGACAAAGTCATCGGGCATTATCTGAACATAAAACACTATCAATAAGTTGGAGTCATTACCCAACATTCCCGAAATGAATGGACGTTATTTCAATGCAGGCGTTATCTATGTCAATCTTAAAAAATGGCATGAAGCAAATTTGACACCGTATTTACTCAAACTTTTACGAGGGGAAACTAAATATGGCT
>NZ_JBYUWC010000041.1:2161-4567 GCF_058137865.1 Erwinia sp. 009765445 | reverse complement strand
GTCTGTAACGTTAATGACGGGTTGGTCCCGCCTGTCGCGATCTGACTGTACTGCACGCCGGTGGTGTAACTTACGTGCCTGAAGCCGCTGAACGGTGCCGCAGCCGGGGTAATATTTCCGAGCGCAACCTGATTCATATCGCTGCGCAGATGCAAATCCCAGCACACAAGGATGGTCATCTCCTCAGTTTCCGGCACCGGGAAGGTTATGACGCTGGAGGTGTCTTTTGTCAGCACCGCGCCCTGCTCGTTATACTCTCCTGCAAAGCTCAGTGCGCCGGATTTGAACGATGAGTCAGCAGAGCTGAGCATTCCATACAGACCCAGTGAATAATCATTAACGAGCGCACGCAGCGGGTCTATCTGCGGCAAATCGGGGTTATCAATTTTTGAATTTAAAATAATTCTCACTGGTTAAATCTCCGTAATTTGTGTGAGCCCGATCTGGCCGATTGATAATCCTGATGCTGAGATAACGATTGTCACGCTCTCTGTGCCATCCGGAACAGTGAATTCACGATAAAAGGTGCCAAACCCGCCGCTTTCTTTTGTCCACCTGCGCACCCCGGCCAGAAACGATTTCCCGGTCTGGTCATCGCCCGCCACAATATAAATGTGGTTTACGCTGTCCGTGTCGCTGCGCCAGACAAAACCAAAGCCCAGCCGTTCACCCGGCGTGACCGGCAATGTGATATACCGCCGCGCCTGAACTGATCCTGACAGAGCAAGTTGCCAGACCGCGCCTTTTACGCCCGCATCTTCTGTGAATCCTGACGTTGACTGATTAACCACGGTCCAGCCTGCAGGGTTGATGCCGTCATTTTCCAGTAACATTGGATTCGGGATCAGGTTCCGGCTGGCGGCGGGTGTTGTCTGGCTGGCGGGGATTGGTGGCAGTACAGGCGGCGTCCAGGGCTCCAGCGCGGCGGCAAAGCACTGCCCCATCGCCAGGGCTCCGGTGCCGGTCGGGTGTGAGGCGTCATAGTTCCAGCCGCTGAACCATTCGCCGGTGGCCGGATCGGTTGTGTCGGCATGAAAATCCACAAACGGCAGCGCATAGCGCTGTGCATAGCTCCGGACAAAAGCGTTGATGTTGTAGCGCAGTATATTCTGCTCGTCATCGTTGCCGGTCTGTGCGCTCATTGCGCAGCATACAGGGATGATCCCGGCCTGTCTGAGCGTTTTAAAAATTTTCTCCATGTCTGAAACGGTCTGGTCGTATGCTACGCGCTGAACGATGTTATTACGCCCCGCCAGCACGACACAAAACGTTGGAGCGGCCGCCACGGCAACCGGGACATGTGTTGCTAAAATCTGGTCAGCACGATAACCGCCGGTTGCTGAAATCCCGGCAAAATTTACCCGCCCGGCGCTGAAGAACTGCGCCCATACGGGCCAGCCCTGCTCGCATACACACGGTGCCTCATCGCGGTTCGTGTTATTGTACGCGCCGCTTGTTGACTGGGTGAAAGCAGTGATTGAATCGCCAATGAAGAAAAAATCGTTACCCGGCAGGCCGGAGCGGACCACCAGCGGGAAGCCACAATATTCAATGTTACCGCCGGGGAGAAGGCCGAACGGAACCTTTCCTTCGCTGTCCTCAATCGAAAAAAGATAGCGGGGGCTGGTCTGCTCTGTCATTGTGCTGCCGTTGCTGATTTCCATCCGTGCGGCTGATACCGATCCGACATCCATCTGCTGGCCGCTGAGCGTTTCCGCCTTAATGTTTGTGGATTCAACAACCGGCACGCTCAGCCCGCCGGGCGCATTCAACTGGCCTTTCTCAGTCAGCCACAACGCCGCTTTCCCTTCCACGTCCACGATTTCGAACGGGTTCTCTGATTGTGCCTGCGTCTGCAGACCGCCGGTACGCTCGTTAAGTGCTGCAGCGTCAGCAACGGCTTTCGTGATCGCAGCGAGTCCGACAGTCTCAGAAACAGCCACCGCCGCACCGGAATCGTTCAGATAATACGTGAAGGCCAGAGTGTTGCCCGCGCCGCCCGGAACCCTGAAAAATGCACCGTTTTGTGTCGCTGCCAGTCCCGCCGAAACGGTTGTAAACGTGTTGTCGCTCTCCGCTGCTGACTCAGCTGCTGCGGCGGCATTGTTCGCGGCTTCTGCTGCCGCACGGGCCTCGGCGGTCAGTTCTCCGGTTACGCGGGCATTTTCCGCCGTCTGCGCGACCGTTGTCTCTGCAACGGTAACCTGTTCTTTGACCTGCGCAATGGATTCAGTCGCGGCCTGCACCTGCGCTTCTGCGCCTGCTGCGGATGCTGCTGCGGCGGCGGCGGCGGCGGCTGTCGTCTCTATGGCCTCTTTGGAGTCGCTGGCCGCGCCCGTCGCCTGCCGGTGCATGCGCTCAATATCGGCGTAAACGGTAGGATTGGTCAGCTGCGGATCGGCAAAT
>NZ_JBYUWC010000041.1:0-2061 GCF_058137865.1 Erwinia sp. 009765445 | reverse complement strand
TGAGGTAATCATTCAGCGACCCATCCGGGCCGCCCTCTTCAATGAGCAAGTCCCCCAGCATGGTTGACCTGTTCTCCCCGGCATAGCGAACCGTCACGCGGTACGATCCTGCCGCCAGGCGAAAGTCATATTCGCCATTAATACCGGTCACTATGGTTATCCGCTGCGCCCGCAATGCTCCAGCATTATTCGACAGCGCCGCGATAACCAGCTCTGCGTCAGACAATAGTGAGCCGTCCGGAGCGGTCAGCGTTCCGTAAATTCTTACATACGACATGGTGTATCCTGCGTGATAAAGGGTATCAGACGGGCTTTTCAGGCCATTCGATGTCAGGAGCAGAAGAGGTATCAACAGCATTGACGGCCTGCACGTATCTCATCCACTGGGTGAGCGTTGCCTTATCGTCGTCATTGATGATCCCCAGCAGCAGCTGTGTTTGCCACGCCTGCGTGATGCTGTTTGCCTCCTGAATTAACGTTTTTTTCTGGGCGGTGGCGGTATCAATTGCGGCCTGTGACTGGCTTGCTTTATCAGTTACCCATTTTTTCCCATCCCACACATCAAATTCAGTTCCCGGTTCGAGGGTTGTGGTGCCTTCCGGATATGACCCCAGCTCTGTAATCTGCACGGGCTTGCCTGTATCAGTCGGCCAGACCGTTTCTCCCCGGTGATCTTCAACAATCTGCCACTGCTCATCACGAAAAACGGCGGCCTCTTTTTTGGCGACTTCCGGCGGGCTGATAATGGTTGAATTGGCAGGTAAACCCAGTCCCTTCAAAAGAAACTCATCATTCTCTCCGGAGAATTCTCCCGTCTGTGAATCAAAATTGTAAACCGTCACGTGGCCCTCAGATTCAGCCAGGCCATCCTTATCAAACGTTACTTTAGCCATCACGCAGCCCTCACGATGTAGTTAAATGCGATGTTACGGGGGCGAACTGTTATCCAGACTGAACCATTTGTAAGACCCGATCCATTCTGCGTGGCCGTAATTGTATTATCTGCCATCGCACCCGAGCTTGAAAAAACAGTATTGTTTGGACCTCTTGCATCAGATGGCACTGTTGTAGCTGCACTGTCTGCCTGTGCAAATGATGTTCCGACGGTTGCTCCGCTTGTTGTGGAATCCACGGAAAAATAATCCAGCGCTGCCGTACGGAGACTTGTAGCGCCCTGACTGGTGAGAATTCCCCTGCTGGTATCCACACCGCGCCCGTCATCCCAGCCACGGATAAACTCGCCGCGCAGATCGGGCAACTTCAGGGTCGTGTAAACCGCAGCCAGAGCGGGATAGTCGCTGGCACTGAATGATGAGCCGTTACATTTGATCCAGCCTGCAGGCGGGGTGGATGTCGGCCAGGGGACAGGTACACCGACCGGGAATAACAAAATCTGCCTCAGAGCCGAAAGCAACTGGGTATTATCCCCCTTTACCAGGGCGGTCCCCGCCGCTTCTATTACTCCGGCGATCTCTTCCTGGACAGAATCAAAAAAATCCGCGTCCAGTGCCGTCGCCAGCTCGCCGGTTTGCGGGTTTCCACCGGTAAAACCATTCTTGCCCGCGCCGAACTTATCCTGTTGTGCGGTGGGTGTGTCAATACGATGCATGGTTACTCCATATAACGAAAAATCACGTAGGTGTGTGAGGGGGCCAGCTTGTTTAAAACGCATTCAAGCACGGTATCTCCCCAGGCGCGGAGACTGTCTGTACAACTGCTGATAGCGGTCATGGGGATTATCTGCGTGGATGCGGGGATATTGACCTGCCAGTAGTACCTCCACTCATCGGAGTAAAGCGAATCAGTGCATTCTGAATTGCAGGTAAACTGGCTCTTGTTGTAACGGGTGATCGTTACGCCCGTGTAACCGAGCGCTTCAATCTGGGACAGATAAAACGCCTCGTTTATTCCACCCGGCAGGTTGAGCTTTGCATCCAGGCGCTGGCGGCGCTGCTGTAATGTTTGTACCCCTGCAGGGGCGCAACTGTCAGGCAATCCGCTGATATTTTCATATCGGTCAATCAGTTCTGTTACTGAGCGCGGGTCAGTTTCAAGCATCAG
>NZ_JBYUWC010000040.1:0-6432 GCF_058137865.1 Erwinia sp. 009765445 | reverse complement strand
AAAAATTACCTGGGGCGTTTTTCGCGTATCAGGGCAGGGAAAGGTGCCGTAAACGGCCTGCTCGCGTCAGAATGGCGCTGAGGCGTTTTCAGCGGGGCGCGCAACGGATGTTATGTTCAATCCGCCTGTGTGGCGGGTACAAAAAAAGCCCCGGAGGGCTTTGGGGTAGTGGTCTATTTTCCTGAAGATTTGCTGGGTTTCAACTTATCATTATTTCCCGGCGTTTTTTTATTGTCGCGTTGTCGTTGATCAGGTTGCCCTGTTGATTCGGCAATTCTTTTAGGACCAGGTTTAAGAGCCATGACAGATATCCTTTTAACGTTTAGGAGGAATGCCCTCTAACTGTATATCTCGACAGTCAGCAGGTTATCAAGAGCTATAAGTAGATTATTTTTTGGCCTTTGATATGAGCTACTGTATAGTGGATATACATGTATAGCAATCATGGTTTAGGAGGTCGATATGTTAGCTATTCGTTTATCTGATGAGATTGAATCTCGGCTTGATTCTCTGGCGAAGCAAACAGGAAGAACCAAGACGTTTTATGCGCGAGAAGCAATCCTGGCTCATCTGGACGATTTGGAAGATTACTATTTGTCAGCAGAAACTGCAGCTCGTGTTCGCCGGGGTGATGAGGCTGTGCATTCGTCCGAGGACGTGAGGAAGTCACTTGGTCTGGACGATTAATTATTCTGACCGGGCGCTCAAAGCATTACGTAAGATGGACAAGCAGAATGCGCGACGGATTGTAGATTTTATGGATTTACGCATTGCTGTTGCTACAGATCCTCGTCAGTCAGGGAAGCCGCTCAAAGGTGAGTTAGGAGAGTTCTGGCGTTATAGGGTGGGTGATTATCGAATTTTGTGCGAGATCCGGGATGATGAGCTGATTATCCTAGCTGCCACCATAGGCCATAGGCGTGACGTCTATGACTAAAGCCCGCAATGCGGGCTTTTTCACGGCTGACTAAAATAATAGGGCGTTAGATTTAATTTTGTTCTTATCTTAGATCTGCCAACTTCTATGATATTTTTACTGATTATCGGGCATAAAAATATTTTAATCACATAGGGGTGATAATTAATGGATCAAGAATTATTTGATATTCATAAAAACATGATATACCTAGGTGAGCAATCTTTAAGACATGCCAATCATTTGGCTAATTATGTTAATATTGGCTTTAGTGTTCACTGGGATATTCTATCAGTATTGCAGGCTGCACATGCAATGGAAATATTTATAAAAGCGAGAATAGCCCAAGAGCATCCATTGTTGATACTTGATAAATATCCTAAAGAAAGATCTGATGGGGCGTTTTTAAATCTAAGTGATATAATGGATAATGCAACAACAATTCAATACAAAGAATTACCAGCTAGGCTTTGGGCATCAACAGGAATAAAAATAGATAACATTGAACTCTACAGAGATTTTGGGATGATAAGGAATAAAATACAACATCTTGGTATTCCTGAAGGTGTCGACTTTAGTGATGTGACTAATAGGTATGTATATGATGTCATTCATCCATTCATATTTAAATGTTGGGGGGTTTTTTCAATAGATTACATTGAAGATGAGCACTACCATGAAGCCATGGTTTCTGATTTAATAGAAAAAGAAATAAAGGTTGTTATAAGTCCAAGTTCTGTTAATAACATCTACCTAAGCGATGAAGCACAAAAAGTAATCACTTCTGGAAGCGATTACTCAAAATGGTTCTGCGATATGCTGGATAGTAATGATATTAATATTAATGACTTATGAGATCATGTGTCATTAGGCATCGATTAATCTCTGCGCTATGTACTCATGTGCAGCAGAAGAAATATCGCAGCCAATAGCATTTCTACCTAGGTTTTTCGCTGATATCAAAGTAGATCCTGAGCCAAAAAATGGGTCTACTACAGTGTCCCCTTCGCTGGAACTTTGAGATATCAAGATATCTAGTATTTTTACTGGCTTTTCAGTTGGATATCCATTTCTTATTCTTTTTTCTGTAAGGATGTCAGGGGTTCCAAGGTTGTTAAGCTTTCTTTTTCCTTTTTCAAAAAAAAGTATGAACTCATACCTTGCCCTGTAGTGGTATCCCATCCCAATAGCCATTTTGTCCCATACTATTGGTTTCCAGAATTTAAAACCAACTTTTTCGGCTATAGGTTTTAGATAAAACATGGTCTCTTGGTCGCAAAATATATAAAAGTGGCTATTTTTTTTTAGTGTTCGATACACCTCATTTAAAAGTGATTCAAATCTTTCATTGGGAAAAATGGCAAACCATTCATTGCTGGATGATTTGCTTACTTTCAGTCTTGTTGTTGTTCCAATTTTTCTATGTTTCTCTAATGATTCATAAGGTGGATCCGTTATAAATAAATCAACGCTCCCCGAAGGGAGCGTCTTTAACCATTCTACAGCGTCTTCCTGAAATAGCTTCATTAAGCTTGTCTTACCTGATTGCATAAAGTTTCTTGTGTTAAATCGACATGCGAGGGCTGCCCGGGACCTTCGCCTCGACAGTCGATACAATGGCTTTGTGAGCCATCGACATTCGATGTAGTAACGCGAGCCGGAGTTGTACCAAAAAATTCAGGGTAAGCCCTGAATATGTGTGCTGAGCCGTGAGTAGTAGAGCAGCGAGGACATGATTTCAATAACCCATCTGCACTTCTAAGTGCTTTGTTTAGCGGTTTTCCACAACAAGTGCATGGTGTAGCCATATCTTCTTCAGTTCCTTGAGGTTGTGTTGCTAGTTGATAAGGGGTATCTTTTCGCAGATACAAAAAAACCGACTGGGGAGTCGGTTTTTTCGAAGGTTCAGTAAGTTGGGGAACTTCTGAACCGTGGTAACTGGCTTTTACGGAGCGCAGTAACCAAATCTGTCCTTCCAGTGTAGCCGTAGTTGGGTTAATACTTCAAGAACTCTGAGTGTACTTCTAGTTTACTTCACCGCTCCGTAAATCCGTTACCGTTGGCTACCGCCAATGGCGATTCGTCGTATCTTCAGGGATTGGATTCAAGTGATCAGTTGCTCTGAAGGTGTGGTAGTCGGGCTGAACGGGGAGTTCGTGCATACAGCTAAGCTTGGAGCGAACCACCTGTCCGGACCTCAGCATCAGGCGTGGAATGAGAAAACGCGGCCATTAACAGCGGAGTGATGCGGGAAATCCGTATGGTGGGAACAGGAGAGCGCACGAGGGAGCCGCCGGATGGAAACGTCCGGCATCTTTAAGTCCTGTCAGGTTTCGTCACTTCTGATTTGAGCACCGGAGATCATCAGATTTCTGTTAAGCTCGTCAGGAGGGCGGAGCCTATGGAAAACCGCAGGTTTCCGCCAACGCCCGGCGGGCTTCGCTCTCTTCCTCAAACCACCTTTACCCTATAACCGCAACGCTCGCCGCAGAAGCAAACTTGTTTGCGCCGAGGAAGCGTCATTTCACCGGTACTTTTATTTTCCTCTTTCACACCGCAGCCTTACTATCCAAATCCCATAGACCACTTCCACAGACCCCCACTCCGATTTACTATGTAAGCCAGCATACACATCGCTAGCGCTCCGTGATGGCTGGTTCAGGGCTGCGCCCCGAAACCCCCTGACGCGCCGGCGGCTTGTCCAACCCCGTTTTCCGCCGGATAAAGCCGGCAGAAAACACGGTTATCAGGGAATGTCATGAACGAAAAGCGCAGCAAAATGCTGACCGTCTGGGTCTCTCCTGCAGAACACGAAACGCTGCTCGCCCGCTGCGATCGTGCGCGCCTTGCCACCTGGATGCGTGAGACATGCCTCGGCGCCGAAAAACGGCGACCGCGCGGCAACGCACCTGACGTGGCACCGGCGCTGTTTCGTCAGCTTGCCGGCGCCGGCAACAACCTCAACCAGGTAGCGCGGCAGGTAAACGCAGCCGTATCAAACGGTGAGCCGCTTTCCGCCGTAAAAATCCTCAGCCAGCTTGCTGCTATTGAGCGGGAGCTGAAGGCTCTGCGGCAGGAGCACACCGGTGATCGTTAAATTCCACGCGCGTGGGACGGGGAAAGGTGCGGGTCCTGTGGATTATTTGCTGGGTAAAGACCGGCAGAGGGCTGAGTCACGCCTGCTGCGCGGTAATCCCGACGATATCGTGGCCATCATCGACAGCAGTCCCTATGCCAAGGCTTACACCTCCGGGGTTCTATCCTTCAGTGAGTCGGATTTACCGGAGCCGGATAAAGAAAAGCTGATAACCCACTTCGAAAAGGCGCTGCTTCCCGGACTGGATGCCGATCAGTATGCGTGCCTGTGGGTCGAACACCGTGACAAGGGAAGGCTTGAGCTTAATTTTGTCGTCCCGAACATCGAATTACAGTCCGGAAAACGTCTGCAGCCCTGGTTTGCGCCGGCGGACAAACCGCGGATTGACGCCTGGAAAACGGTAATCAATACGCAGCTTGGCCTGCACGACCCGTCAGACCCGATCAACCGGCGCACGCTGTGTACGCCCCGCGATCTGCCTGCACATAAGCAGACGGCCGCCCAGGCCATCACAGACGGTCTTCTCAGCCTTGTTTCTGCCGGCGACGTTCGCAGCCGTCAGGATGTCATTCGCTCGCTGGAAAACACGGGATTTACGATAGCCCGCGAAACCCGCAGCAGCATCAGCATTGCCGATCCGGAAGGCGGCAGAAATATCCGACTAAAGGGGATGATTTATGAGCGAGATTTTAAATTTGGCGAAGGGATTCGAGGAGAAATCCAGGCAGCTGGCCGGCGATACCGCGCGGAATCTGCAGAGCGAGTTCGAGCGGCACGAGCAGTCTATCAGCGAGGCGCTGAAATCAAGCGAGCACAGAATCAGCGCCGCCATCAGCGCCCGGGACCAGAGGCTTTCCAGGCTCGTGCTCCGGAGCTGGTCATGGCTGCTGCTGACAGTAATCACCGTGACGATCGCCTGCTGGGGCGTAATCTGGTACCAGGGAGGGCAGATGTCCGACAACTGGAAGATGATCGCCGAACAGAAGCGGGCGATCGCGCAGATGCGCGAACAGGGTGGAAACCTGATATGGACCACCTGCGGCGACAGCGGGAAGAAATGTCTCGAGATCGACACGAAGGCAGGCTCCTTTGGGGAGCACAGCCAGTACATGATACCGAAGGAGTACTGAACCATGACCGAACTGGAAAAACAGTTACTGAGCGCGTTAGAGCAGCTGCAGAACGACTACGGATCGCGTTTGAGGGAATGGGAGAGCGCCTTCGCCAGTATGGAGCAGATGTACTCCACTACGCGCGCGGAGAACGCGCAGATAAGCAACCAGGTACAGCGCTTGAGCGCTCAGGTGCAGAGTTTGAGCGAGCAGCTGCACCGATTAGCGCGATGATTGCCGGCGAACTGGCACGGCGGGAGGCGCTGGAACTTGAACTGCAGCGCCAGAAACAGCTGAAACGGCCTTATAATGGCCCAAAAATGGGCTAAGCCTCATCAGCTCATCGTGGTTTTCTGCCGGCAAAGAGTCGTGACCAGAGTCCTCTGGCCTTTTCCTGCTCCAGTTGCTCTCCCAGGCGTTTTACTTCCTCCTGCAGCTGCCGACGTTCGTCTTCGCCGCGCCGGCGCTCTTCCTCACGCGCCGTTTTGTCTTCGAGCATCAGCGTGACGGCCACTTTCAGCTCTGCAAGCTCTTTACGGACGTCACTCAGCGCATCCGGTGTGTAATTTTCCTGTATATTTTTACGGTGTGAAAGCGTGGGAATTTTCTTTACAGGCAGGTTCACATTTCCATAGGCACGAATGAGTTCGGAAACGTCTATAACAGGGCTGTTTTTCTCATCGCGTGACGCGGTAACTTTACCCTGATCTATATGGTTGTAGAGCGTTCTTCTTGTTATACCTGCAGCCTTGGCTGCCTGCGTAAGATTCAGGCGTGTATCTGCCACTGTATACTCCGGATTCAGTATGGTGTGTAGGGTGTAAAATTTACATGAGCTGAAGCGACAGGGCTATTATTAAGTGTCCGATACTGAATGCAGCAAGATTAGCTACCTGGAGACAGCATATGACCGATCAGGAATTTCTGGAGCTGAAGGCCGAAGTGGAACGCCTTGAGGCGTTGCACAAGACGTCACGTGACGACCATAATATGGACATCGATGAGAGGCGCGCGATCGCTGATGCATACACGCTTAAAGACCGCGAGCTGACCGATGAAGGCCTCAGTCGGGTTACCATCTATAAGGATACAGATTAAGCCCCGGCAGGCACTTTCCGCGCCCGTTCACCGTTATCAGGTACAGATTTACAATGTCTTTTGCGGCTTCCGCTCGGTTTTTGCCATGAAAAACGTCGCCAGGCATTTCCGTGCATAGTCATGCACCGGACTAAAAATTACCTGGGGCGTTTTTCGCGTATCAGGGCAGGGAAAGGTGCCGTAAACGGCCTGCTCGCGTCAGAATGGCG
>NZ_JBYUWC010000039.1:0-6918 GCF_058137865.1 Erwinia sp. 009765445 | reverse complement strand
ACCACGGGAATATATACGCAGGAAGTTATCGCAACCGTAAGAGAGAAAAGACGTCTGGATATATAGGGTCAAATCCAATCCCTCAGATGATTTCGGCGATGCAGGAGTCTGTTCCGCTAATTTCAAAGCAATTAGAAAAGGCCAGAATCGAAGCTGATGAGTGGCGCATTCAGCGTGAGCGGGAACATGCTATATATCTGGAAAAGGAGCGAATAAGGCAGGAAGAAAAAGCGTACAGCGCCAGTCGTACCGAGCTGAAATCCATTATGGTTCAGTGGACTGAAGACAAACAGCTGGAACAGTTTTTTCACGAGGCAGAGTTAGACGCAGCAATGCTTGATGAGCAGCAGAAGATACAGGTCATAGAGCGCCTGCAACTAGCCCGTCAGTTCCTGTCTGAGGATACAGCGATTGAGCGATTGTTAAAGTGGGAAACGCCAGAAGAGCGGTTAAACAAAGGATGAGTCTATTTCCTCGTCATATTAGTAAAATTCAGTGTTCGGTGCAAATACATGCAAGATTGGCTGACTGGTAGCCAAGCTAGGAACAGCATAAACTGCTAAGCCTGATGGTTAACTAATCAGCCGGTGTACCGTATTACCTTTTGTACCAGTAAGATGTTAACTTTTCTCTTTAAGATTTAGCCAAGTGCTGATAAGGAACAGGGCCATAGATCCTGATAAGTTTACGGCTAGTTCTGCATGTCTTGGATATGGCTTCGTTGATGATCTATTCTTTCCGTGAGCATCACCTAGTTTATTGCGAAGAGTACCTAATCCATTTACAACTGCGGAACAACCGCCAAGAATCTGTTTGAAAATACTCTCAGTATGTTGGTCGGCCGATAAATTAAGTTCTTTTGATAGTATTTTATAAAGCTCTGACATTTCTATGTTTTTATTATTGTACGCCACTCCCATATCATCCAGAATGTGTTTGCAAACGGTTTCTATAAGTGTCCTTGCAGATGTTATTGCTCCATCTGGATCTGTATGGCGTCGTTCTAGCGCTTTCGCCCAAACAGTATGGACACTATCCTCATCAAATCTCCTTAACACATTAGAAATGTCTTCATCCGCTGGGGTTTTATTTTTTCCTTCTAAATAGTCTAAGAGGGGCTGAAAAGCTTTATAAATGATTTCTCTGCGAGGATCATACTTTTCGGTTTTTTTTATATATCCCCAAAATTCTTTTAAGGAGCGGTTAGTTCTTACAAAATCAGGTAAGAGTTGTAGCAATGATTGATTTTGTAGGAAATAAGCTCTTAGAAGTACATAATCAGAATTAGCCTCATCTTGGGCACCAGTAGCTCTTGCGATCATTATATTTTGGAGCGCTTCTGCGCGTTCTAGGTCGTTTTGCAGAGTATCTATAATATTCATTTCAATTTTTTAACCAATCAGATGGAAATTTCTAAATCTATAATGCAACCCAGCGTATAGCTAGCTCTCCTAGGCGGAAGGCAGTCCAAGCTTATCGAAGAATGCCCGGTTACGCTCTTTGGCCGCTTTCACTAACTGGTCAAAACTAATCACTTCTATATAGGCATGAGAAGGTTCGTTGTAACCGAAATAGCCCATTCCATCAGATGTGATCCGTAAGTTGGCTCGACGACAGCGCCGATGCATAGATTCAGTGAGGTCACAAAGTACATAACAATAACCTGGTATATCATTATTGCCCGGAATAGGGCGACCGGATTTTGTAGTGACTTTTCCCTCACGTATCCGCTCTAAATAGCTGAGCGCTTGATCAATAGGGTCTTTATCTTCGCCTTCTCGCATATCATTACGCATGGGGCGTTTAATTTCGATAACAGTAATAGCAGCAAGTGGGAAGCTGCTCTGGTCGTTAACAAGAAGTGGATTATCAAACACTCTCAGGCTGAGCAAGTCTGGCTCTTTGGTTGAGTCATTGCCAGTGATTGGCATTGAGTTGAGCGTTTTATCAGAAGACAAATAATTATGAAATGCCAAGCGTTCATCGATCAACCAAAGGTTACAAGAGTCTAGGAAAACCTCGGCTGAATCTTTGCGCATAGGCATGATTAGCTCGTGAATCATATCTTCACGGGCGTACTTTCCATCTTCTAGCCGCTCGATAGATTTTTGTAGCAGGTCGATAATTACCTTGCGATGAGAAATATAATTGGCAAGGTCTGATTTTTTAAGGTCTCCAGCTTTGCGTAAGTACTCACCTAGCCGTTCCTTGTATTCCTCTACATGTTCCTTATTCTGAGGCTGCATGATGTCATGGCCTTCGCTCACTAACTGACGTTCCACCTCATACCACTGAGCGTGCAGGTGTAGCTCCAGCTCTTTATCTGATTTTTCAGGGTCAACGATCAGTAATTCTTCTGCAACATAATTGGCAATGGGGCGATAGCGTGGCGCATGAGTGTTGATGAAATCATCTACTCGTCTGCGACCAGCCGACACATTTTCTGTCAGGACATCTTGCAGATACTCTTTAGTACGCGTTAATACAGCTTCCCGAATATCTTTAAAGCTCACTTCGTTGAGTATGTCTTCAACATCTTCTGCAATATCAAAAGAAATACGTTCACTGCGAACGTGTTGATTAAGGTAGTCGGAAGATACATAGCAGGTATAAGTGAATTCACCGGAAGCGTCTGAAATTTTTCCGTACAGGCCGGGAAGTTTTCCATGAATAGATTCTTCTTTAACCAGTCGATTGGCTGCGCAGAGTGCCAATTGATGTTTTTTATTAACGGATGCACGAAACTTGATATGGGTTAAGTCGAATTGGTAATCACGAATTGTAATGGTTTCGAGAAATGCGCTGGCATGCATATGCTCTTCAAGCAAATGGTCAAGGTCAAAAACCTCGTCCGTGTCCTCTAGAAGTATCTTGGGTGCGCTTCCCTGTCGCACAAAATACCAGAGCACATGTTCGAGCAACTGATTTGCTATGGACTGGCCTTTTGCAGGAACCTGCTTTCGAAAGCTTTCATCATAATCAACCAGCTTGATAAGAGTGCCTGGCTTTTGAGATGTAGCCTCTACAACCTTTTCACCATGGACTCCTGATTTATCGTTGAAGCGAAATACGCGCTTTTTAAGCTTACCATCAACATCGAAAAAGTGGCTTTCCACTTCGACCAGAGCAAAGACTTTCAGCCACATCAGGCGACCAACCCCCCGGCACCCCTTGTCAATCTTATGGTCCGAATCGAGAGTTTTAAATGACTTAAAGTTAGCCTCGTCAAAACCGCAGCCATTATCGGTGATGGTAAAACTGACGATTGGAGGCTGGGACTTTGTGTCTAGATCCAGACTGCCTTGAGAAGCGCGATTGATGCGGAGAACAATCTTTCCTTCGGAGGCATTATCCATTTCTTCAATAGAATGAATGGAGTTTACTACTGCCTCAAATACTGGCATTAGGCCATGACTTTTCGGCAGCGAGGTATTTCGTAGACGCCCTTTTAAATTTGTTTGTAAACTCACGGCGCAGCCTCCCTTTTTAGCCAAGAAACTCGTGCAGCTACTCTATAGGTAAGATGCTAAATGATACCACGACTTACTGATTTACATATCATTTTATGGGTTGTGTAAGCACACCTGTTTTAGTTCCACGCACTTTTTGAGACTTCCGGGTTTTGATACACGGGGAAGGTCACGGGGCATGGCTTTCGTCACATGATGAGTACGATTTTGCATGAGGAAGGGTTCAATACGGCGTGGATTGAAACTCAGCTTGCGCATATGGATAAGAATGCGATTCGTGAGATGTACAACCATGCGTTGTATCTGGAAGGTAGGAGGGAGATGATGCAGTGGTATGCGGATTATATTGGTAATATTGAAAAGTCTAGACTCACAAATGTGTCATAGGTAACTTTTAAGACTGGAAATACGGCTTTTAAGTGTCACTAAATTAAATATTTGATTGGAAGAGAGGATGAATAAATTATCAATATTGGACGATTAAAGCCTGGTGATTTCAGGCTTTTGACCTGCTCCCCGTTGATTAGTACACCCCGATGTTAGTAATGTCTTCATAAGCCACATGAGGACATCCCCATGAAGAAGCGTTTTTCCGACCAACAGATCATCAGTATTCTCCGCGAGGCTGAAGCCGGGCTACCGTGTCCGTCAGATAATGAAGACCCTGATGCTGGTTGCGAAGCGCCCAGGACGTCATCACTATCCACGTGGTGATAAACCGCCTGTAGTGGCGGCTAATCTGTTGAATCGACAGTTTAATCCAGAGACATTAAATACCTGGTGGTCAGGTGATATCACCTATCTCCGGACAGCTCAGGGCTGGTTATATCTGGCTATAGTGATGAACTTATGTTCAAGAAAAATAGTGAGTTGGGCCTTCTCGGACAAACCGGACAGCGCCCTGACTATCCGGGCATTACGACTGGCGGTTAATAAACGACGGCCAACAGGCCCAGTCGTATTTCATAGCGATCAAGGTGCTCAGTATACCAGCGCCCAGTTCCAGTCCTGCCAGAAGGAACTTGATGTGACGGGCAGTATGAGCCGCAAGCAACTGTGTTATCGGATCTTCCCTGATGCTTGAGGTTGGCACATTCTTTTACTTGATAATGAAATCGCGCATCATGTAATTGTATGTACGGTGATCTGGTCAAATTTTCTTATAGGGTATCAGCCATGAATGAACTCAGTATCGTTAGTGGTAAATTACAATTGTTGTCCATCATCGGTGATCCGATAGCCCAGGTCAGCGCTCCGCTCATGATTAATGCTGCTCTTCAGGCAAAAAATATCCCCGACACTTTGATGGTCCCTTTCCACGTAAACCCTGGCGACCTGCAAAATGCTGTCAATGGCCTGAGATATATTCAAAATTTCCGTGGGGGCATTATAACAATGCCTCATAAGAAACAGACTCTTTCGCTCCTTGATTCAGCAAGTGATGCAGCCAGGGCTACCGGAGGGTGCAACGTAATCAGGAGAGATACCAACGGAATGTTACATGGCGATATGCTTGATGGTGAAGGATTCGCATTGAGCCTTTTGACGCGAGATATCAATGTCGAAGGCAAAAAAGTTTATCTGGCAGGGACTGGCGGTGCCGGTTGTGCGATTGCTTATGCCATGGCCGCCCGGCAGGTTAAAGAATTGATTATCTATAACCGGACAATGGATAAATCAACTGAACTGATAAAAAAGCTGTCATTCCGGTATCCCGACGTTAATATTTATGCGGGTAGCAACGTTCCTGAACAGGTTGATATTGCTATTAATGCTACATCTGTGGGGATGGGGGAAAACAAAAGTCTTCCATTCTCTTTAGATAAACTGGGGAGCACGACAACCGTTTGTGACATTGTAATTTTCCCAGAGAAAACACCTCTTCTCAGGCTGGCAGAACAGCATAACCTCTCCATTCACACAGGAAGATCCATGCTTGCAGCTCAGATTGAGCTTATGCTTGATTTTATACTTCATAAGGACAGCTAACTTATCGGAGAAGCTCTTTGTTTGTCGAATGAAGTGTTCCACTGCTGGTTATCCCTTACCATAGCGTTCAGGATTGTGATTAATTTGCGTGTGCAGGCGACCAGTGCAAGCTTTTTAGCTTTACCACCGGAAAGCAGATGCAGATAAAATTCCTTTATAATGGGGTTAAACCGCGTCGCTGTAAGCGCAGCCATGTAGAGGGTCGCCCTTACTGTACCTCGACCACCAAAGGTTGTTCGCTTGCCTCGCATTTTGCCGGAATCCCGGTTGAAGGGTGCTACTCCCGTAAGAGCACTTATTTCCCGACGGGTGAGTTTGCCAAGTTCAGGCAATTCCGCAAGTAAAGTCGCAATTGTCGCCTCACCCACACCTTTCACACTGGCAAGCAGGTCAGCCTGATGACGGAAATGTGCTTTAACGTATTGATTCATTTGCTGAGTGATGCGCCTGAGCTCTCTTTCCAGAACATCAATAATGATACCAATACTTTCCCGGCTCCCGGGATGAGAAGGATAAAGCCTGTTTCGTTCAGCAACCAGCATCTGATTCAACTGACGACGTCGCACAACAATTGCTGTAAGTTCCTGACGTGTAATTTCTGGTAAAGGCTTAATAAAGCGGGCTCGTTCAGGGCTGCGGTCAATAACCTGCGCAAGTTGAGCTAATACGCTGGCATCGAGCCTGTCAGTTTTAGCCAGATATCCCATTGAACGAGCAAAATCGCGTGCCTGGCGAGGATTGATAACAACAACATTGTATCCCTTTGTCTGAAGGTAATATGCTACTCCTGACTCCAGACCACCTATTGCCTCCATTAGTATAAGTGAGACGTTAATTTCATCGAGTTTTTGTACTAAGAGGTCGAAACCTTGCTGAGCGTTGTTGACAGTAAACGCAGGCAATGAACCTGCTCCAGAAATATCTAAAGAAAGCTTCGCTACATCAATACCAATCACATGCTGAACTGGCTGACTCATATTACCCCTCCTTACGATACGAATTTAATTCATTCAACTGTACGGGCTTTACTTGAGTGGCTCAGTCCATGCGCGGGTTGCTTGCGGTCGGGCTTAAAGCCCTCGGGTAAATACGTGCTGCATGGACCTTGCCAAATCCAACATTTTCTATCCTATACCACCAGAAACATATAAGGGTAACTGTCTGGATAATGCCGTTACGGAGAGGTTCTTCCGCAGCCTGAAAGCAGAGAGAGTTAACTACCGTCGCTATGAAACCCGAAGTCAGGGTATTGCAGACATTATCGATTATATCGACAGTTTTTATAATCTGAAGCGTCGGCATTACCGGCTGGGCAATATATCGCCGAATGAATATGAACGCCGATTACAACAATGTGCCTAAATCTGTGTCCGGTTTTTGTTGACCATATATGGACGCCCCGGGTGTTACAAGTACTGGTTCGATACGGTTTGCGACCATATATCCGGCGTCGTTAGTG
>NZ_JBYUWC010000038.1:0-7427 GCF_058137865.1 Erwinia sp. 009765445 | reverse complement strand
AATTCCCCAGGCATCAAATAAAACGAAAGGCTCAGTCGAAAGACTGGGCCTTTCGTTTTATCTGTTGTTTGTCGGTGAACGCTCTCCTGAGTAGGACAAATCCGCCGGGAGCGGATTTGAACGTTGCGAAGCAACGGCCCGGAGGGTGGCGGGCAGGACGCCCGCCATAAACTGCCAGGAATTGGGGATCGGAATTAATTCCCGGTTTAAACCGGGGATCTCGATCCCGCGAAATTAATACGACTCACTATAGGGGAATTGTGAGCGGATAACAATTCCCCTCTAGAAATAATTTTGTTAACTTTAAGAAGGAGATATACATATGATTACCAGTGCACTGCATCGTGCGGCGGATTGGGCGAAAAGCGTGTTTTCTAGTGCTGCGCTGGGTGATCCGCGTCGTACCGCGCGTCTGGTGAATGTTGCGGCGCAACTGGCCAAATATAGCGGCAAAAGCATTACCATTAGCAGCGAAGGCAGCAAAGCCATGCAGGAAGGCGCGTATCGTTTTATTCGTAATCCGAACGTGAGCGCGGAAGCGATTCGTAAAGCGGGTGCCATGCAGACCGTGAAACTGGCCCAGGAATTTCCGGAACTGCTGGCAATTGAAGATACCACCTCTCTGAGCTATCGTCATCAGGTGGCGGAAGAACTGGGCAAACTGGGTAGCATTCAGGATAAAAGCCGTGGTTGGTGGGTGCATAGCGTGCTGCTGCTGGAAGCGACCACCTTTCGTACCGTGGGCCTGCTGCATCAAGAATGGTGGATGCGTCCGGATGATCCGGCGGATGCGGATGAAAAAGAAAGCGGCAAATGGCTGGCCGCTGCTGCAACTTCGCGTCTGAGAATGGGCAGCATGATGAGCAACGTGATTGCGGTGTGCGATCGTGAAGCGGATATTCATGCGTATCTGCAAGATAAACTGGCCCATAACGAACGTTTTGTGGTGCGTAGCAAACATCCGCGTAAAGATGTGGAAAGCGGCCTGTATCTGTATGATCACCTGAAAAACCAGCCGGAACTGGGCGGCTATCAGATTAGCATTCCGCAGAAAGGCGTGGTGGATAAACGTGGCAAACGTAAAAACCGTCCGGCGCGTAAAGCGAGCCTGAGCCTGCGTAGCGGCCGTATTACCCTGAAACAGGGCAACATTACCCTGAACGCGGTGCTGGCCGAAGAAATTAATCCGCCGAAAGGCGAAACCCCGCTGAAATGGCTGCTGCTGACCAGCGAGCCGGTGGAAAGTCTGGCCCAAGCGCTGCGTGTGATTGATATTTATACCCATCGTTGGCGCATTGAAGAATTTCACAAAGCGTGGAAAACGGGTGCGGGTGCGGAACGTCAGCGTATGGAAGAACCGGATAACCTGGAACGTATGGTGAGCATTCTGAGCTTTGTGGCGGTGCGTCTGCTGCAACTGCGTGAATCTTTTACTCCGCCGCAAGCACTGCGTGCGCAGGGCCTGCTGAAAGAAGCGGAACACGTTGAAAGCCAGAGCGCGGAAACCGTGCTGACCCCGGATGAATGCCAACTGCTGGGCTATCTGGATAAAGGCAAACGCAAACGCAAAGAAAAAGCGGGCAGCCTGCAATGGGCGTATATGGCGATTGCGCGTCTGGGCGGCTTTATGGATAGCAAACGTACCGGCATTGCGAGCTGGGGTGCGCTGTGGGAAGGTTGGGAAGCGCTGCAAAGCAAACTGGATGGCTTTCTGGCCGCGAAAGACCTGATGGCGCAGGGCATTAAAATCTGCATCACGGGAGATGCACTAGTTGCCCTACCCGAGGGCGAGTCGGTACGCATCGCCGACATCGTGCCGGGTGCGCGGCCCAACAGTGACAACGCCATCGACCTGAAAGTCCTTGACCGGCATGGCAATCCCGTGCTCGCCGACCGGCTGTTCCACTCCGGCGAGCATCCGGTGTACACGGTGCGTACGGTCGAAGGTCTGCGTGTGACGGGCACCGCGAACCACCCGTTGTTGTGTTTGGTCGACGTCGCCGGGGTGCCGACCCTGCTGTGGAAGCTGATCGACGAAATCAAGCCGGGCGATTACGCGGTGATTCAACGCAGCGCATTCAGCGTCGACTGTGCAGGTTTTGCCCGCGGGAAACCCGAATTTGCGCCCACAACCTACACAGTCGGCGTCCCTGGACTGGTGCGTTTCTTGGAAGCACACCACCGAGACCCGGACGCCCAAGCTATCGCCGACGAGCTGACCGACGGGCGGTTCTACTACGCGAAAGTCGCCAGTGTCACCGACGCCGGCGTGCAGCCGGTGTATAGCCTTCGTGTCGACACGGCAGACCACGCGTTTATCACGAACGGGTTCGTCAGCCACGCTACTGGCCTCACCGGTCTGAACTCAGGCCTCACGACAAATCCTGGTGTATCCGCTTGGCAGGTCAACACAGCTTATACTGCGGGACAATTGGTCACATATAACGGCAAGACGTATAAATGTTTGCAGCCCCACACCTCCTTGGCAGGATGGGAACCATCCAACGTTCCTGCCTTGTGGCAGCTTCAATGACTGCAGGAAGGGGATCCGGCTGCTAACAAAGCCCGAAAGGAAGCTGAGTTGGCTGCTGCCACCGCTGAGCAATAACTAGCATAACCCCTTGGGGCCTCTAAACGGGTCTTGAGGGGTTTTTTGCTGAAAGGAGGAACTATATCCGGATAACTACGTCAGGTGGCACTTTTCGGGGAAATGTGCGCGGAACCCCTATTTGTTTATTTTTCTAAATACATTCAAATATGTATCCGCTCATGAGACAATAACCCTGATAAATGCTTCAATAATATTGAAAAAGGAAGAGTATGAGTATTCAACATTTCCGTGTCGCCCTTATTCCCTTTTTTGCGGCATTTTGCCTTCCTGTTTTTGCTCACCCAGAAACGCTGGTGAAAGTAAAAGATGCTGAAGATCAGTTGGGTGCACGAGTGGGTTACATCGAACTGGATCTCAACAGCGGTAAGATCCTTGAGAGTTTTCGCCCCGAAGAACGTTTCCCAATGATGAGCACTTTTAAAGTTCTGCTATGTGGCGCGGTATTATCCCGTGTTGACGCCGGGCAAGAGCAACTCGGTCGCCGCATACACTATTCTCAGAATGACTTGGTTGAGTACTCACCAGTCACAGAAAAGCATCTTACGGATGGCATGACAGTAAGAGAATTATGCAGTGCTGCCATAACCATGAGTGATAACACTGCGGCCAACTTACTTCTGACAACGATCGGAGGACCGAAGGAGCTAACCGCTTTTTTGCACAACATGGGGGATCATGTAACTCGCCTTGATCGTTGGGAACCGGAGCTGAATGAAGCCATACCAAACGACGAGCGTGACACCACGATGCCTGTAGCAATGGCAACAACGTTGCGCAAACTATTAACTGGCGAACTACTTACTCTAGCTTCCCGGCAACAATTAATAGACTGGATGGAGGCGGATAAAGTTGCAGGACCACTTCTGCGCTCGGCCCTTCCGGCTGGCTGGTTTATTGCTGATAAATCTGGAGCCGGTGAGCGTGGGTCTCGCGGTATCATTGCAGCACTGGGGCCAGATGGTAAGCCCTCCCGTATCGTAGTTATCTACACGACGGGGAGTCAGGCAACTATGGATGAACGAAATAGACAGATCGCTGAGATAGGTGCCTCACTGATTAAGCATTGGTAACTGTCAGACCAAGTTTACTCATATATACTTTAGATTGATTTACCCCGGTTGATAATCAGAAAAGCCCCAAAAACAGGAAGATTGTATAAGCAAATATTTAAATTGTAAACGTTAATATTTTGTTAAAATTCGCGTTAAATTTTTGTTAAATCAGCTCATTTTTTAACCAATAGGCCGAAATCGGCAAAATCCCTTATAAATCAAAAGAATAGCCCGAGATAGGGTTGAGTGTTGTTCCAGTTTGGAACAAGAGTCCACTATTAAAGAACGTGGACTCCAACGTCAAAGGGCGAAAAACCGTCTATCAGGGCGATGGCCCACTACGTGAACCATCACCCAAATCAAGTTTTTTGGGGTCGAGGTGCCGTAAAGCACTAAATCGGAACCCTAAAGGGAGCCCCCGATTTAGAGCTTGACGGGGAAAGCCGGCGAACGTGGCGAGAAAGGAAGGGAAGAAAGCGAAAGGAGCGGGCGCTAGGGCGCTGGCAAGTGTAGCGGTCACGCTGCGCGTAACCACCACACCCGCCGCGCTTAATGCGCCGCTACAGGGCGCGTAAAAGGATCTAGGTGAAGATCCTTTTTGATAATCTCATGACCAAAATCCCTTAACGTGAGTTTTCGTTCCACTGAGCGTCAGACCCCGTAGAAAAGATCAAAGGATCTTCTTGAGATCCTTTTTTTCTGCGCGTAATCTGCTGCTTGCAAACAAAAAAACCACCGCTACCAGCGGTGGTTTGTTTGCCGGATCAAGAGCTACCAACTCTTTTTCCGAAGGTAACTGGCTTCAGCAGAGCGCAGATACCAAATACTGTCCTTCTAGTGTAGCCGTAGTTAGGCCACCACTTCAAGAACTCTGTAGCACCGCCTACATACCTCGCTCTGCTAATCCTGTTACCAGTGGCTGCTGCCAGTGGCGATAAGTCGTGTCTTACCGGGTTGGACTCAAGACGATAGTTACCGGATAAGGCGCAGCGGTCGGGCTGAACGGGGGGTTCGTGCACACAGCCCAGCTTGGAGCGAACGACCTACACCGAACTGAGATACCTACAGCGTGAGCTATGAGAAAGCGCCACGCTTCCCGAAGGGAGAAAGGCGGACAGGTATCCGGTAAGCGGCAGGGTCGGAACAGGAGAGCGCACGAGGGAGCTTCCAGGGGGAAACGCCTGGTATCTTTATAGTCCTGTCGGGTTTCGCCACCTCTGACTTGAGCGTCGATTTTTGTGATGCTCGTCAGGGGGGCGGAGCCTATGGAAAAACGCCAGCAACGCGGCCTTTTTACGGTTCCTGGCCTTTTGCTGGCCTTTTGCTCACATGTTCTTTCCTGCGTTATCCCCTGATTCTGTGGATAACCGTATTACCGCCTTTGAGTGAGCTGATACCGCTCGCCGCAGCCGAACGACCGAGCGCAGCGAGTCAGTGAGCGAGGAAGCTATGGTGCACTCTCAGTACAATCTGCTCTGATGCCGCATAGTTAAGCCAGTATACACTCCGCTATCGCTACGTGACTGGGTCATGGCTGCGCCCCGACACCCGCCAACACCCGCTGACGCGCCCTGACGGGCTTGTCTGCTCCCGGCATCCGCTTACAGACAAGCTGTGACCGTCTCCGGGAGCTGCATGTGTCAGAGGTTTTCACCGTCATCACCGAAACGCGCGAGGCAGCTGCGGTAAAGCTCATCAGCGTGGTCGTGCAGCGATTCACAGATGTCTGCCTGTTCATCCGCGTCCAGCTCGTTGAGTTTCTCCAGAAGCGTTAATGTCTGGCTTCTGATAAAGCGGGCCATGTTAAGGGCGGTTTTTTCCTGTTTGGTCACTGATGCCTCCGTGTAAGGGGGATTTCTGTTCATGGGGGTAATGATACCGATGAAACGAGAGAGGATGCTCACGATACGGGTTACTGATGATGAACATGCCCGGTTACTGGAACGTTGTGAGGGTAAACAACTGGCGGTATGGATGCGGCGGGACCAGAGAAAAATCACTCAGGGTCAATGCCAGCCGAACGCCAGCAAGACGTAGCCCAGCGCGTCGGCCGCCATGCCGGCGATAATGGCCTGCTTCTCGCCGAAACGTTTGGTGGCGGGACCAGTGACGAAGGCTTGAGCGAGGGCGTGCAAGATTCCGAATACCGCAAGCGACAGGCCGATCATCGTCGCGCTCCAGCGAAAGCGGTCCTCGCCGAAAATGACCCAGAGCGCTGCCGGCACCTGTCCTACGAGTTGCATGATAAAGAAGACAGTCATAAGTGCGGCGACGATAGTCATGCCCCGCGCCCACCGGAAGGAGCTGACTGGGTTGAAGGCTCTCAAGGGCATCGGTCGAGATCCCGGTGCCTAATGAGTGAGCTAACTTACATTAATTGCGTTGCGCTCACTGCCCGCTTTCCAGTCGGGAAACCTGTCGTGCCAGCTGCATTAATGAATCGGCCAACGCGCGGGGAGAGGCGGTTTGCGTATTGGGCGCCAGGGTGGTTTTTCTTTTCACCAGTGAGACGGGCAACAGCTGATTGCCCTTCACCGCCTGGCCCTGAGAGAGTTGCAGCAAGCGGTCCACGCTGGTTTGCCCCAGCAGGCGAAAATCCTGTTTGATGGTGGTTAACGGCGGGATATAACATGAGCTGTCTTCGGTATCGTCGTATCCCACTACCGAGATATCCGCACCAACGCGCAGCCCGGACTCGGTAATGGCGCGCATTGCGCCCAGCGCCATCTGATCGTTGGCAACCAGCATCGCAGTGGGAACGATGCCCTCATTCAGCATTTGCATGGTTTGTTGAAAACCGGACATGGCACTCCAGTCGCCTTCCCGTTCCGCTATCGGCTGAATTTGATTGCGAGTGAGATATTTATGCCAGCCAGCCAGACGCAGACGCGCCGAGACAGAACTTAATGGGCCCGCTAACAGCGCGATTTGCTGGTGACCCAATGCGACCAGATGCTCCACGCCCAGTCGCGTACCGTCTTCATGGGAGAAAATAATACTGTTGATGGGTGTCTGGTCAGAGACATCAAGAAATAACGCCGGAACATTAGTGCAGGCAGCTTCCACAGCAATGGCATCCTGGTCATCCAGCGGATAGTTAATGATCAGCCCACTGACGCGTTGCGCGAGAAGATTGTGCACCGCCGCTTTACAGGCTTCGACGCCGCTTCGTTCTACCATCGACACCACCACGCTGGCACCCAGTTGATCGGCGCGAGATTTAATCGCCGCGACAATTTGCGACGGCGCGTGCAGGGCCAGACTGGAGGTGGCAACGCCAATCAGCAACGACTGTTTGCCCGCCAGTTGTTGTGCCACGCGGTTGGGAATGTAATTCAGCTCCGCCATCGCCGCTTCCACTTTTTCCCGCGTTTTCGCAGAAACGTGGCTGGCCTGGTTCACCACGCGGGAAACGGTCTGATAAGAGACACCGGCATACTCTGCGACATCGTATAACGTTACTGGTTTCACATTCACCACCCTGAATTGACTCTCTTCCGGGCGCTATCATGCCATACCGCGAAAGGTTTTGCGCCATTCGATGGTGTCCGGGATCTCGACGCTCTCCCTTATGCGACTCCTGCATTAGGAAGCAGCCCAGTAGTAGGTTGAGGCCGTTGAGCACCGCCGCCGCAAGGAATGGTGCATGCCGGCATGCCGCCCTTTCGTCTTCAAGAATTAATTCCCAATTCCCCAGGCATCAAATAAAACGAAAGGCTCAGTCGAAAGACTGGGCCTTTCGTTTTATCTGTTGTTTGTCGGTG
>NZ_JBYUWC010000037.1:0-11071 GCF_058137865.1 Erwinia sp. 009765445 | reverse complement strand
CGGCGTCAGTCCGGAGGCCTTTGAACTGGCCTCGTCGTGAGGACAGGAAATGTCTACGGTTGTGGGGTCAGTCCATACAGTTGAGGAGTGACGATTTAAATCTAAAGTAGTGATAGCTAAACCGATCCCTCGGCGTTCATAAACTTTGCCGATAGTTTCTTCACCAAAGGTATTATTAAGCACTTTGCGTAAGGCAAAGTCCCCTGAAGCTAGTCCCGAGCATAACCCGCGAACGTATTTACCTACAAAAGGAAGGGCACGAAGTCGCTGTCGTGGAAAAATATCTTTACCGTAAGTTTGGTAAAGCTCAAGAACCTTCTCAAGCTGAATACCAGCAGCTAATGCGCAGGCAACGATCCCTCCTGTACTGGTACCGACCAGTAGATCGAAGGCAGAACCAGGGTCAGACTGTTTAAATCCAGTCTGACTTAGCCTTTGAGAAAAAGTCTGTAAGTACGTGGCCTGATAAACACCACGCATTCCGCCACCGTCTAAACACAAAACACGAAATGGGTTCATTTGTACTATATATACCAAAAGAAAAATGGATTAATTACTATATATAGTGGCTCGAATCTTTTTTCAAGTCATACTGGATATAATCACATACTGTGACCTGCACCACGTCAGTCAAGACTTAGTGCTGTTAGCTACTTCCGCTTCTGGCACAAAGCGGACGGCCTGAGATGTTAAGGTTTGGCGTCTTGGGGACGATATACTCACAATTTAAATGGTCCTACTAGCCACTTGTCCATTCCTTCACCATCACTCTCCGTTCGTCAAGATAAGTCGTATGTGTATAATTGCTATTGGCTTGAGCAAGCTGAGCCTCGATACCTACAGGTCGATAGCCCAACTCGCCTTATGTTTTTTTTGATTTTTATCTATACGAATTATTTATTTCAGAAGCCTCCATCAGGTTATGAAGTCTGGCTTCTGTCTGTGACCTGCACACTCCACGATTTTTTCCAAATTCCCCGTTTCTATCCCTTTGCTCCTGAAGCAGCCCGAAAATCCACCCGCAAAAAAGTTTCCGTTCTGAGATCGCTCAAAAAATAAGCTTTGCTTATTTCAAAGCCATAAGATGCAAATAACTTATTTTTAAAGCAGTTCGCTGCAAGGTTGTGTGGTAGACAATTGGTATACATATCGAATACAACAAAGGCACAGGCTAAAAAGTGTGCATTCTCAGGGCGGTGAATAAATTGATGAAATTAGCCCCATCCGGCGATCAGCCACTTTCGCAAAATGCGTATGACTCCGTGCTCCATATGATCCAGACCGGCGCTTTCAGGAATGGTGAAGTCGTCAATGAACGTCGCCTGGCTGAGCAACTGGGTCTGTCACGGACTCCCGTTCGTGAAGCGCTCGGTCGCCTGGAAGGCAGTGGCTATCTGCGGCGCTCGGGCAGGACGCTGTTGGTGAATGGCGTGGAGTTGAGTGAGATTCTGGAAATTATGGCCGTGCGCATTTTGCTGGAAGCCGACGCGGCCCGCAATGCCGCTGGCAAAATGTCGGCGGCTAAGCTGGCAGACATCCGCCAGCAGCTGATGGCAATGACAACTCCCGACCAGGTGAGTGCCAGCAGCCATTGGGAAGTCGACGACTTTTTGCATCTCAGTATCGCTGAAACCAGCGGCAATAAGTTATCCCTGCGGCTGATTGGTGAATTGCGTACCCGCACAAGGATGTTTGGCAAAGAAATGGTACCGATGCGCTTTGAGAGCGGACGTGACGAACACCTGGCCATTCTTGACGCCATCGAGGCGGGAGATGGCGAACGGGCGGCGCAGGCGATGGTTAGACATATTGAGGGAGCACGTTACGGCATTTTTCAGTCGTTCACTGCCAGCAGTTTTCGATAAATCCTGGCCGCTTACAGTGGTCTGTCAAACCTGTCAGGGGGAGTGGAATCAATGGGTCAGAAACGCCTGCTTTATCTCCATAATGGCAAATCGAAACAAACGATTGCCCGGCTGGACGAACGATTCAAAACGTGGGGATTAGAGGTCGATCACTACTGGGCATGGCAGAACGAATTTCCTGACGATCTGCACAGCTATGATGGGATTTTTCTCTCCGGTAGCCCGCACGGTGCCTATGAAGATATTCCTTTTATCCACCGCGAACATCAGCTTATTGTTCAGGCCGCTGCGCTGGGCATCCCGATGTTGGGTATCTGTTTTGGCAGCCAGATCCTCGCCTCAGCATTATGTGGCAGGGACCAGGTCTTTCGACGCGACACTTGCGAGATCGGCAATAAATGGCTGCAGGCAACGCCCGCAGCCGCTGAGGACAGCATCGCCTCCGGCATTTTCCCTCAGGTGTATATGTTTGTCTGGCATAACGATGAAGTGCGCGCCACCCATCCTGATATGACTATCCTGGCCGCCAGCGACCAGTGTCCTAACCAGATCTGGCGGTATAAAGATCGGCCGATTTGGGGTATCCAGGGGCATCCTGAAATTACGCTTGAGCAGGCGCCGCTCTGGTTTGAACAAAACCGCGTCACCATGGAACGCGATGGGGCCGATATTGAAGAGCTGATCGCCACAGCCGACGAAGCTGTTGCCGCAAAATCAATGCTTACCCGCTTTGTGACATTTATTTCCAGATAACCATTTATCGTCCGGAGCGGCTCGCTCACCGGCGACGGTATCGGTTTTTATCAACCAATAAGGGAAAGATGTAATGACAAAATTGACTGTAACAGTGCCAGGTTTGTTAGTTGCCTTTTCGGTGGTTTTCTCGCTGGCGCAGCCGTTGCGCGCCACTGCTGCTGATGAAATGACCTTTGCCAGCTGGGGGGGCGCTTATCAGGACGGTATCCGCGAGGCGTGGATGAAACCCTTTACCAAAGAGAGCGGTATCGAAATTATTGAAGATACCAACCCGGTTATTGCGCGTATTAAGGCCATGGTGGATATCCATAAAGTGGAGTGGGACGTGGTGACCGCAGGCGGCGCCAGCCTGATGCAGGGAGCGAAAAGCGGTCTTTTTGAAAAAATCACCCCGGATATGGTTAATGAAGAGAATGTCCTGCCCGAGGCGCGCAATGATTACGGTGTTCCGTCTGAAATCTTCTCCACTGTCATCGGTTATTCAACCAAAGCCTTTCCCAATGGCGGGCCGAAAACGTTCGCAGATTTCTGGGATGTAAAAAAATTCCCGGGTAAACGTACATTACCGGACAAACCCGATACGGTGCTGGAAGCGGCACTGCTCGCCGACGGCGTTGCCCCCGCAGATGTTTATAAAACTCTTGATACCCCCGCAGGCATGAAGCGTGCACTGGACAAGATCCGTCAGATTAAACCTGATGTGGCGATGTGGTGGTCATCAGGTGCCCAGCCCGTTCAGGCCCTGGCCAGCGGCGAAGTTGTGATGGCGCTGGGCTGGAACGGTCGCTTCCAGTCAGGGATCGACAGCGGTCTGCCCATTGCGATGTCCTGGGATCAGTCGGTGGCGCAGGTGGGGTATTTCATGATTGTTAAGGGTGCCCCCAATAAAGCGCAGGCGGTTAAGTTCCTTAACTACATTATCCGTCCCGAGGTTCAGGCCCGTTTTAGTCAGTATGTGGCTTACGGTCCGGTCACCCCTAAATCAATCCCACTGATCGATAAAACGCGGCAGGCGCGGCTGCCTTCCACCCCTGAACGTTTATCCAATGCCCTGTTTATGAATATCAACTGGTGGGCGGATCACTCGCTGGCGGCAGGTGAAGCCTATAACACCGCCATGCAGCAATGATCGCAATCTGGTAAAGGGGGATTGAAAATGGTGGCAACCAACTACTGGTTTGAAAAAGCAGAGTATGAGCAGCGCCTGGAGCAGGTGCAGCAACAACTGGTCGAAAAAGGGTATGACGCTTTGCTGGCGTTTATGCCGGAAAGCGTGACGTGGCTTACGGGTTTTTTCACCCGTGCTTACTCCTCTTTTCAGTTTGCCATTATCCCGGCAAACGGCGACCCGACAGTGATCTGCCGGGATGTGGAGGAATACTATCTCGACAGTACTTGTCTGTATAACGATCGCGTGATGTGGAGCGACAGTGACGATAAAACCACTATCGCCGTGCAGGCAATCCGCTCGCGACTCGGTAATTCTCCCCGACTGGCAGTAGAAATGGGTGCGTGGCCATTATCAGTGGCGCGCTTTAACGGCATTAAGGCCGGATTGCCTGAAGCCCTGATGCTTGATGAAAGCCAGCTTGTGACGCAAATGCGCTTTATAAAATCCCCGGCTGAGATTGCTTATCAGCGCCGGGCAGCAGTTGCGGCGGAGGCTGGCATGTCTGCGGCAATCGCATCAGCACGCCCCGGCGTCAGCGAACGCGAAATGGCGGCTGAAATCTGCAGCGCGATGATCCGCGCGGGCAGCGATCTGCCTGGCCCGGGTGTGATGTCTTCAGGAGAGCGGGCTTACCATCTTCATGGTGGCTATAGCGATCGCGTGCTGGCACACGGTGATATCGTGCAAATTGAAACCACGCCCAATGTACGACATTACCATGCACGTTTTATGAGGCCGATTCGCGTCGGGCACGCGAGTGATGAGGACCAGCGTGTGGTGGAGCAGCTGATTGCCATTCAGGATGCCACGCTGGCAGAGGTGCGACCGGGAGTGGCGGGTAGCGTGCCGGATGCCATTTATCGCGAAGGGGTACTGGCGGCAGGGTTACGTGAAACCTATACCAATAAAACCTTCTATTCGGTTGGGCTGCTGCTGGCACCCAGTGGCGGCGAACCGCTGGAGGCGGCACCGGGTTGCACGTGGCACTTTACGCCTGGCATGACTTTTCATACCTATGTGCTGGCGCGGGGTTATGGCATGTCCGAAACCATCACCATTACTGACGATGGCTACGAGCGATTAACTCAGTATCCGCGCCAGTTATTTATCAGCCAGGCATGATCCCAGGCCGGAGAGACGATGTGAGAAATCTATTTCAGGCGCGCAGGGAGGAGCTATGTCAACAATCACGCTAAGCGCCACGGCGAATGAAAAGGGTACAAGACGCTTTTCCCGCCTGACGCTGCTGGCTGTGCCACTACTGGTTTTTCTGGCGCTGTTTTTTATCTGGCCAATTATTGAGCTACTTAAACAGGGCTTTTACAGTAAGGGCGCGCTGTCAGCAGACAATTATCTGCACCTGTGGGATGTGCCGATCTACCGCATCGTGTTGCAGAATACGTTTGTCATCGCAGCGGTGGTGACCGGTTGTTGTGTCATTATGAGCTATCCACTGGCTTATTTAATGGCCTCCGTCCGGCCTGCACTGTCAAAAGTGCTGTTTTTCGCTGTGCTGCTGCCTTTCTGGTCCAGCGCACTGGTGCGCACCTCGGCGTGGATTGCGCTGTTACAGCAAAATGGTCCTCTGAATACCCTGCTGGTCACAACCCGGGTTATCGATCAGCCGATCGCCTTTTTGTATAACTTTACTGGCGTATTAATCGGCATGACCCATGTGCTGATGCCGTTTGTGGTGTTGCCGCTTTACGCTTCCTTTCGCGCACTGGATAACTCTCTTGTCCAGGCCGCCCAGAGTCTGGGGGCGGACGCGATTGGCATTTTCACCAGGATAATCCTACCGTTGACCCGACCGGGTGTGGTGGCGGGGGCGATCATCGTTTTTATGAACGCGGTCGGCTATTACATCACGCCTTCACTGATGGGGGGACCGGCGCAGCGGATGATTGCCGAACTGATCTCGCACAATATCAGCGATGAGCTGAACTGGGGCATTGCCGCAGCATTGGCCGGGGTGCTACTGATAACTACGCTGCTGGCGCTGTGGGTGTTCAACCGTTTATTTGGTCTGGACAAACTGATGGGTAGCCACAGCGGGAAGGGTAACCAGCGAGCGGGTGCACGGCGAACCAGCGGCGGACGTCTTAGCGCAATGGCTGGTGTGGTGTGCGCGCTGTTTTTGATACTGCCAATACTGGTGGTTATCCCAATCAGTTTTGGTACCGGTAACTTCCCGACCTTCCCTCCACCACACTATGGACTGCGCTGGTATGACAATTTCTTCACCGATTCAAAATGGATGGCCGCGCTGTGGCAGAGCGTGAAAGTCGGCGTTGTTGTTACCCTGTTGTCGTTGATTCTGGGAGCCTCCGCGGCGCTGGGCGTTTATAAAATGCGTTCAAACCGCAAAGGGTGGCTGGAAGTCCTGTTTATCATTCCGATGTCCGTCCCTGCGATTATTACCGCCGTGGCGCTCTACTACCTCTGCGGTCCGCTTGGACTGATCAATAATTCGGTGGCGCTGATTATCGGCCATACCGTACTGGCAACACCCTTTACCTACATCACAATGCGTGCCGCTCTGCAACGTTTTGATCCCAGTCTGGAACTGGCTGCGCTTAGCCTCGGTGCAAGCTGGCCGCAGATGTTCAGGCGCGTGATGTTACCGGCGCTGTTGCCTGGCATGATTGGTGGAGCGGTGTTTGCTTTTATTACCTCGTTTGATGATGTGGTGATGGCGCTGTTCCTGACCACACTGCGTAATCGCACGTTGCCAAAGCTGATGTATGAAGGGTTGTCGTTTGATTTTGATCCGACGGTCATTTCCGCATCCTGCGTGTTGATTGGTGCAACCGCGCTGATCCTGCTTGCCTGGAGTCTGTCTGGTCGTCATGGAGAAAAGCATGAAACAGCAACAAGGTAAAGATGTAAGCCTGACGGGTATCCGAAAAGTTTACGGTGACGTTATCGCGCTGCCTGATGTCAACCTGTCGGTGAAGCGCGGTGAGTTTTGCACTTTGCTCGGCGCCTCTGGTTCAGGCAAAACGACCTTACTAAAGATTATCGCCGGGTTTGAAACGCCGGATCAGGGCAGGGTGTGTATCGCTGGCAAAGATGTCAGCCGCATGCCCATTGCCGATCGCAATATCGGCATGGTTTTCCAGAACTATGCGCTGTTCCCTCATATGTCAGTATTTGAAAATGTCGCGTTTTCGCTTCGTATGCGTCGCCTGGCTGAAGTGGATATCGAACGAAAAGTTTCTGAAGCACTTGAGCTGGTCAGCCTGAAAGAGTACCGCAAGCGTCTGCCGGGAGAATTATCCGGCGGGCAGCAACAGCGTACTGCACTGGCCAGGGCGCTGGTCTTCAATCCGGATATCCTGCTGATGGATGAACCGCTGGGGGCGCTGGACAAAAATCTGCGTCAGACCATCCAGCTGCAGATTAAACAGCTGCATCAGGAGCTGGGGCTGACGGTGGTGTTCGTGACCCACGATCAGGAAGAAGCGATGAATTTGTCCGACACCATTGTCATTATGGAGAACGGTAATATCGTCGAATCCGGCGCGCCGGAACACCTTTACCGCCAGCCGGGTACGCCATTTGTCGCCGGGTTCCTCGGTGAATGTAATTTCATCCGGCAGGAGGGGGCGGCGTTGCTGGGCATTCGTCCTGAACATCTGTTGCTCGGCAGCAGTGGTCAGCCAATGTCTCAGCGACACCGCGGTGAAATCCAGATGGCAACATTCTGTGGTATGCACTGGAAACTGTTTATCGCTTCACTGGGGCAAACCATTATCGCCTATGCACCACCTGATATTCCGTCGGTTGAGCGAACGCCCGGACAGGTGATCGACTGGGGATTTCATTCACGGGATGCCATCGCTTTCCCTTAATAATCCGCGCATTGCGCACGCAACGAGGTGAAGATGAATAACAAACTCAGTGAAAAGGCGAGCGGCGTCTATATTATTTCCGCGACGCCTTTCACCGACAGTGGTGAGCTGGATCTGAATAGTTCGGACACGCTGACTGACTTTTATCTGCAGCAAGGGGTCAGCGGCATCACCATTCTCGGTATGATGGGCGAGGCATCCAAACTGACTGATGAAGAGTCACTGCTCTTTATGCGTCGGGTGCTGGCGAGGGTCAATGGGCGCGTACCGGTGGTGGTTGGCGTGAGCCATGCATCCCACCAGCATGTGCAACGCTTAAGTCTCAGCGCGATGGAAGCAGGCGCCGCAGGCGTGATGCTGGCCCCGACTCCTAATCTTAAAACTGACGATCAGATAAGCCAGTATTACCTTACGCTGGCGCAATGGCTCGGCAGCGATGTGCCAATCTGTTTGCAGGATTTCCCTCAGTCCACAGGAGTGCATACGTCGGTCGCGGTGATTTTGCGTCTGATTGAGGCGTTACCGCAACTGGTGATGCTTAAACATGAAGATTTACCCGGATTGCGTAAGCTCACCCAGGTACGCGAACAAAGCACTGCGCGTGGTCTGCGACGCATAAGTGTCCTGGCTGGCAACGGCGGACTGTTTTTACCTCAGGAAATGCGCCGTGGCGCAGATGGGGCGATGACCGGTTTCGCTTATCCGGAAATGCTGGTGCAGGTTTGCGCGCTGTTTAAGGTCGGTAAGCCAGAAGCAGCAGAGGATTTGTTTGATATTTATCTGCCGTTATTGCGCCACGAGTTTCAGTTCGGCATTGGCCTCGCACTGCGTAAAGAAACGCTGCGGCGGCGTGGGGTGATAAGCAGTGCGAATGTGCGTCAACCCGGCCCAGTGCTGGATAGCACCGATCTGAATGAATTAACGCAACTGATTACGAGGCTTGAATTACGGTTGGGTGATTCTGATTTTCCGGCTAAATTCTCGTTGTCGTAAAATGGGTCTGAAAATAGCAGTGCAAGGAACAAAAAATCCACGCCGAAGCGTGGTTTTTTTTGCCTTTGGTTAAACTATGAACATCACCGTTATCACCGCGGGCGAGGGAGCTATGTCAAAACTTAAAACGACTGATTTGCAGGCGAAGAAAAGGCCTAAGCACAGTGTCAGGGGGCAGCTGGCGGCTGCCACATCCACGCCGGAAGAACGGGTAACGGCCGAACAATCGGCGAGAGAATTTCAACCAGCCACTTATATTCTGGGGAGGCGAAGAGACCAGAGTGGGCTGGGATGGCAGGCATTACCTGCTCCCGGCAAAGGAAAGCACTATCTTACGATTGAAGTTGAAGAGGAATTCAGTGAGCAGGATGTGTTGTTAGCCGTTGAAACTGCGCTCAATACTTTGGCTGCCGCGCGTGGTGGCAGGAATAATGGTGCTGAAGGGGCAAAATCTGTTATCCCACGCGACTATAACCGGGAAGTGAACATCCAACAGATCAAATCCTCAGCACTGGAAAATAGCCATTGGCTGAAATCAGGGCAGTTGGCCGACATTGTGGGGTCAATGGCGAAGAACCGGAACGCGCTGCCTAACCGCTGGTAAAAAGCCGGTAAAATCTTTGCGGTGAATTATGAGGGCCATGATCTCTATCCTGAATATGCTGTCGATCATACGGGAACGTTACTGCCAGTCATTGAGCAGGTCCTGGATATTTTCGGTAGCCGAAAAACGGCCTGGGCAACAGCGGTATGGTTCGATGAGCGTAACAGCTGGCTGGATAATCGCGCCCCACGGGAACTGGTAACGACTAAACCTGAAAATATCATTCTGGCGGCGAGGAAGGTGCTGGAAGGCGCGACGCATGGCTAATCCGTTCTGATCTGAGTAAAATTGATACGCAGGTACACAGTATCCTCAAACCAGCTCGCGATCTGCAGCACTGGAATTGTGGGACAGACTTTTGCGTATTGAACGAAGTGCAATGGGTAAGTGAAAAAGGGCCCATACTTATATATGGACCCAAGTATTGAGTTGAGAATGAATCAGACGTTAAAATGTCATTTAATATTTATCTAATTGATATTCATTGATTTTGTTTTCAGTTTTTATTTTTATACTCACACCTGTACTCATGTCGGTTGATGCTGTTAACTGAGGTTAATTATCACAGCGCCAACCAGCACTTGTTCACCCTGCTAGAATGGTATTATTTCTTTTATTTATCAAAGCATTGCTCTGGCCGGGTTATCAAATGCTTGATGAGTGCCAAGTGTTGTTGTAAGCATATCCTCAGGACTATATCTTATCTGACAGATAGATTTTTGCTAGACGCGGACATTTCTACACCATTGATACCTCAATCAATGGAGAGAAGGTCAGATTTCATTTAATGATCAGCAGGCATAGATTTCTGAGGACTTTAGTCAAAAAAGGGAGACGCAATGCCAGAGATTAATTCACACGATTCTGCACAGACTTTACCTCAGGAGAGGGAAACGCTGTATCACTTGGTCTGGCGTGAGCCTGCGGAGCGTATAACTGCGCTGTATGGCATTAGTACTGAGTTATTGGCGAAGCGATGCAGCGAAATGTGTATACCCAGGCCGCTTGCTGGTTACTGGAAAGCGCTAGCTAAAGGGAACGCGCCTGCAATCCCGGCGCTGCCTGCCCTGAAAAAGGGAAGGGCGGTAAAGGTACTTGAGAATCACAACCCATCAGTGCAACCTTCTGCCATTGTTGTATCAAAATCAGTGTCTTCAGTAACCCGAAAGCAAGCTCCTGTTACAGGTAATGGTTATGGACTGATAAATGATCTCAAAAAGTATTTGCCAGCCTCCTCGGTTACAGAAGATGGCTATTACAAGCCTACGAAAAAGAAATTACTGGATCTCAACGTTTCTGATACGGGATTTGATAGTGCAATAGAGTTCCTGAGTCGCTTCTTTGATGCCCTAGGGAAAAAGGGGTACCGTGTTACGTTGGATGCGCCGGGAGAAAGGTTGAATCGTGCGGATATTGATATTAAGGAAGATCCGAAAGGGGGAGGATATCGCTGGGGCAATTTATGGCGGCCTTATACGCCTAGTATTATTTGTGTTGGGGATATGTACTTTGCGTTTAATCTTGCTGAAATGACGGAGTATGTTCCAGCGAAAAAAGTCAAAAATCGCTATGTTCGTGATGAACAGATGGGACGATGGATGCGGGGAAGAAATAGTGAGCTTTTTCTTCATGTATCAAAACATACTTTGCCTACTGGGCGATTTCTGTTGCAGCTTTACTCGCCTTATTCTTCCGCAAAATGGTTACTTCAGTTCCGGCAGACAAAGCAGTGTGGATTGATTAGTCAGATCCCTAGACTGGCCCCATAGATCACCAGACACTTCGCCTCTCTTAAAATAAGAGGTAGTCTTAGAACTATGTTTAACAC
>NZ_JBYUWC010000036.1:0-11574 GCF_058137865.1 Erwinia sp. 009765445 | reverse complement strand
TTACAGCCGCCGCTGATCGGGTGGATCAAAAGCCGCAGAGGTACAACGCTGGTTACGGTCAGCACATGGTAAAAGAGCCACGCATTTATAACAGCCGCTGGGACAAAGCCAGGCTGACATTTCTTAAATCCAATCCGCTTTGCAAGATATGCCTGAAGCAGAGCAGGGCAGAACCGGCAACGGTCGTTGATCACATCAAACCGCACAAGCTGAAAGAAGCACTGAAAGGTGGAGACGCTAAGCAGATAGCCGCTGCTCAGAAACTGTTCTGGGATAAGAGCAACTGGCAGGGACTCTGTAAGCAACATCACGACTCTACAAAGCAGCGTGAAGAGAAGCGCGGGCACATCATTGGATGCGATGAGAATGGCCTGCCGCTGGACCCCTGCTCGCACTGGAGAAAATAATGGCGAGAATAATCTCTCAGGAACAACAAACAATACTGATGTTCAAAGGGCTTATTGCTTCTTTGCCGCAGGAACAACAGGTAATGGTCAGAGAAGCTGAAAAGAAATTGCGTGATGTTTTGGTGCAATATCCTGACGGCGAAGGGCTGCTGGCATTTGGATTGATTGGCGCAGAGGCTCAGGCAGACATTTGATAGTGCCACAATGAAACTATATCATATTTAATCATAATGAGTGCATGAAAAATGATTGCATTTGCAATGATTTCAATATGAATTAATTTCAAGTGAAACTATTAGGGAGGGTGGGTAAATTGTTCACAGCCCAGAGCCTTCGTGACCGCCCGCCCCCCTTTTTATGCACAACCGCGAAATGAAAAGTTTTTTTCTGAGGTAGAAAATGGCCGGAAGACGACCAAAACCAACCCATTTAAAGGTGGTTACTGGAAATCCCGGTAAGCGGGCGCTGAATAAAAAAGAGCCTCAGCCTGCCCGCGAAATTCCAAGCCCGCCGTCACATTTAACAGACTGGGGAAAAACGGCCTGGGGCCGACTGACTGTCCTTTTGGATGGTATGGGCGTGCTGACGGTTGCAGACACGTTCGCGCTTGAGCGCCTCTGCGATATTTACGCCGATATTCTCCAGTTGCGAAACACGATAGCCGATGAAGGGCGAACCTATACGGTACAGACTGACGGCGGTTTCCTGATAAAAGCCAATCCTGCCGTCTCAATGCTGGCGGATGCAGATCGCCGTTTTAAAAGTTATCTGGTGGAATTTGGTCTGACGCCAGCCGCCCGTTCAAAGGTTAATGTTAATGACGGAGAAAAAGAAGAAGACCCGCTCTCCCAGTTCTTCGGCTGATCCGGCCACGCAGTATGCACTCGACGTTACCAGCGGTAAAATACTGGCCGGTCCGGATATCCGAAATTCCTGTAAAAGGCACTTGCGCGATCTGGATAACATGCATGCTCGCGGGCTGCAATGGGACATCGAATCAGCACAGCGGGCAATAGATTTTTTCGCAAAGGTTCTGAAATTAAACGGCGGTGAGCATGAAGGCGTACCGTTTATTTTGCTCCCCTGGCAATGTTTTATCGTGGGTTCAATATTTGGCTGGAAAACCAGTGATGGTTACCGCCGCTTTAGAATGGTTTATACCGAGTCCGGCAAAGGGTCGGGTAAATCTCCCCTGGCGGGTGGGGTGGGTCTGTATTGCCTGACGGCAGACAAAGAGCCCCGCGCTGAAGTCTATGCTGCCGCCACCAAAAAAGACCAGGCCATGATCCTGTTTCGTGATGCCGTGGCGATGGTTGATCAGTCTCCGGCGCTGGCCGGACGCATCCAGAAATCAGGGGGAGCCGGGAAGGAATGGAACCTGGCCTATGTGCAGGCAGGCTCTTTTTTCCGTCCCATCAGTTCCGATGATGGTCAATCCGGGCCGCGTCCGCATTGTGCACTGATTGATGAAGTGCATGAGCACAAAAGCAACCAGGTCGTTGAGATGATGCGGGCGGGAACGAAAGGACGCCGTCAGGCGCTGATGTTCCTGATCACCAACAGTGGCCATGATAAAACGAGCGTCTGCTATGAGTACCACGAATACGGGCGGAAGGTTGCATCGGGCGATCTGGAGGATGACAGCTTTTTCAGCTTCATCTGTTCGCTGGATGAAGGCGACGATCCTTTCAAAGATGAATCCTGCTGGCCGAAAGCGAACCCTTCCTTAGGGCATACGTTTACGGAAAAATACCTTCGTGAGCAGGTGACCCAGGCACGGGGGATGCCATCGAAAGAGAGCATCGTCCGCCGCCTCAATTTTTGTCAGTGGGTTGAAGCTGCCGATCCGTGGATTGACAGCAACACCTGGATGAGTTGTGAACAGGATTTTGACCCGGAAGAACTCGCCGGTGAAGAGTGCTATGGCGGTCTGGATTTATCTGGTTCCCGCGACCTGACATCACTTGCGCTGTACTTTCCCAAAAAGAAACGGCTGATGGTGGAATTCTGGACACCGAAAGACACGCTGCTCGAACGCGCCAAAACCGACCACGTTCCTTACGATGCCTGGCTCCGAAAAGGGTATATCAACGCACCACCGGGGAAGGCAGTAAATTATGGCTTCGTTGCGTCACGCATAGCCGAGTTAACCGCGAAATTTAATATCCAGTGCATTGCATTTGACCAGTACCGAATTAAATATCTGGAGCCTGAACTGGAAAATGAATCCGTCAGCGTTCCGTTAATCCCCCACGGACAGGGTTACTACAAGGCTCAGGAGTCCGGGCTGTGGATGCCACGCTCTATTGAACTGTTTGAAGAGCACCTGAACAGCGGTGAGCTTGTGATCCTCACTAATCCCTGTCTGCGCTGGAATGCCGCCTCAGCCGTGCTGGAGGCTGACCAGAAAGACAACCGTATTTTTGCCAAGAAAAAAAGCACTGGCCGCATTGATGGTGTGGTGGCTTCTGCGATGGCTGTCGGCGCTGCGGAAGATGCTGTTCTGGAAGAGCAGGGCGATCCGGATGGCTTTTTTGACGACCCGATTATGGTAGGTATCTGATGAAGGGAAAAAAACGACCTGGCCGCATTAAAAGCGCGATTGTTAACTGGCTCGGTGAATCAATTGGCCTTAATAACCCCGCATTCTGGCAGGAATGGTATGGGACAAGCAGCAGTGGGAAGGTGGTAACAGCAGAAAAGGCGCTGGCATTGTCCTCTGTCTGGTCCTGCGTTCGTCTGCTCAGCGAATCCGTTTCAACCCTGCCGCTTAAAGTTTACCAGCGGGAACAGGACGGTTCGCGCAATCTGGCGCAGCAGCACCCGGCATATCAGTTACTGTGTCGCCGCCCGAACAGTGAAATGACACCTTCGCGATTCATGCTGATGACCGTCGCCAGCATCTGCCTGCGCGGTAACGCATATATTGAGAAGAAGATGATCGGCAGCAAACTGGTATCACTGGTGCCACTGCTGCCGCAGAACATGAAGGTTGAAAGGCTTGACAGTGGGAGCCTCAAATATACCTACACCGAAAAAGGTGGAGATCGCATTGTCCCGGTCAAAAACATGATGCATATCCGGGGATTCGGTCTGGATGGCGTATGCGGAATGATGCCGATGAGAACCGGTCGTGACGTGTTTGGTGCAGCAATGGCTGTTGAAGAATCAGCTGCAAAAATATTTGAAAACGGCATTCAGACGTCCGGCTTTTTCCTGTCCAAGAATTTACTTACCCCGGAACAGCGTCAGAAAAACCGCGAGAATCTTAACCGCTTCGTGGGCTCAAAGAACGCCGGAAAGGTGATGGTACTCGAAGGAGACATGACCTATCAGGGGATCACGCTCAACCCCGAAGATGCGCAGATGCTGGAAAGCCGGTCTTTCAGTATTGAAGAAATATGCCGCTGGTTTCGTGTACCGCCATTTATGGTAGGCCACATGACCAAACAAAGCAGCTGGGCATCCAGCGTTGAGGGGATGAACCTGCTTTTCCTGACCAATACCCTGCGCCCCATGCTGGTAAATATTGAACAGGAAATTTCCCGCTGCCTGCTGGACGGTGATGAAGATTTGTTTGCTGAGTTTAACGTTGAAGGGCTGCTGCGTGCCGACAGTGCCGGACGCGCCGCTTATTACACTACAGCACTCCAGAACGGCTGGATGTCACGCAATGACGTTCGCCGTCTTGAAAATATGCCGCCGATTGAAGGCGGAGACATTTACACCGTTCAGCTTAACCTTACACCGCTGGAAGACCTGAGAAAAAACAGTGCCGCACAGGCGGCTGAAGTCATCAAGCTTCACAACTACCTTTTCCCGGACATTCCTTTCGAACAGTCACCGCTGAAAAAAGCGGCTTAGGAGCAACCTCTAATGACATTAAAAAGTCTTCCGGCAGCGCCGGAGGGGCGGCCTTTTGCGCGTGAAAATCGTGACCTGCCTTCATCAGCAGTGGAGCGGTGGGATGGAAGTATCCGCGCCGCAAAAGACGATGAAAACAGCATTTCCGTTTTTGACGTGATCGGGCCTGACTGGTACGGCGAAGGCGTCACGGCTAAACGCATCGCTGCCGCGCTCCGCTCAATGGGGGGTGCTGACGTTACCGTAAACATTAATTCTCCCGGCGGCGATATGTTTGAAGGGCTGGCGATTTACAACCTGCTGCGTGAGTACGAAGGCCGGGTGACGGTGAAAGTGCTGGGTATTGCCGCTTCTGCGGCTTCAGTCATCGCGATGGCCGGTGATGAGGTCCAGATTGGGCGCGGCGCTTTCCTGATGATCCATAACTGCTGGGTCTATGCGATGGGTAACCGCCATGACCTGCTGCAAATCGCGACGGATATGGAGCCATTCGATAAGGCCATGAACGATATCTATGGTGCCCGCACCGGACTGGATACGGAAACCATTGACGCGATGATGGATGCGGAAACCTATATCGGCGGCAGCGATGCGGTTGAAAAAGGTTTTGCGGACCGGCTGCTGGCGGCGGACGAGATAGCCGACGACAACGAGAGCCCCGCCGCTGCCCTGCGCAAGCTCGACGCGCTGCTGGCAAAAACAGACACGCCACGCTCTGAGCGGCGAAAACTTCTTAAAGCTTTAACCGGTGGCAAGCCTGGCGCTGCTGCCGATCCTGCTGGTACGCCGGGCGCTGCCGACAAAATCAACCCTGAAAATCTCAAACAACTCGAAAACGCGCTGGCCGCGTTCGGCAGATAAGGAAACACCATGTCAGATGTAAATGAGTTACTGAAAAAAGTCTCCGCCAAGCTGGAAGAGGTTTCCGGCACCTTCAGTCAGAAAGCGGAAGACGCACTGAAAGAAGCAAAAAATTCCGGCCAGTTGTCTGCTCAGACTAAAGAGGCGGTAGATAAGATCGCCACCGAGCACAACGCGCTGAATGAAGCCCTGAAATCACTGAAAGCCTCGCAAGGTGAACTTGAGCAACACGTTGCCCAGATGCCGCTGGCGAATGCCAAAAGGGTGATTGAAACCGTGGGCCAGACCGTGATCAGCAGTGAAGCGCTGAAAACCTTTGCGGCCAGCATTGAAGGCAATCGCCGCCTGAGCATCCCGGTTAATGCCGCGCTGCTGTCTGCTGATGTCGCAGACGGTGTCGTTGAGCCGCAACGCCTGCCTGGCATTGACACACCGCCTAAGCAGCGACTGTTTATCCGCGATCTGATTGCGCCGGGCCGCACCTCATCACCAGCCATTTTCTGGGTGCAGCAGACCGGATTCACCAATGCTGCAAAAGTGGTGCCGGAAGGCACTCAGAAGCCGTACAGCGACATTAAGTTTGCGACAAAAATCACCCCGGTCGTGACCATTGCGCACATGTTCAAGGCGGCGAAACAGATTCTGGATGATTTTCCACAACTGCAGTCTACCATCGATGCAGAAATGCGCTTCGGACTGAAGTATGTCGAAGAGCAGGAAATCCTCTTTGGCGACGGTACGGAGGGTGCGCACCTTCACGGCATTGTTCCCCAGGCGTCAGCTTACGATCCGGCATTCAGCGTTGAACAGCAGAGCGGTATTGATGACCTGCGCCTGGCAATGCTGCAGGCTCAGCTGGCGCGGTTCCCGGCGTCAGGCCATGTTCTGCATTTTATTGACTGGGCGAAAATTGAGTTAACCAAAGACACGCTGGGTCGCTACATCCTGGCGAACCCGTCCGCGCTGACCGGGCCCACACTCTGGGGCCTGCCGGTTGTGGCAACAGAAACTGCTGCATTCCAGGGTAAATTCCTGACCGGCGCTTTCAATGCCGCAGCGCAGCTGTTTGATCGTGAAGATGCCAACGTGGTTATTTCAACCGAGAACGCTGACGACTTCGAGAAAAACATGATTTCAATTCGCTGCGAAGAGCGTCTGGCGCTGGCGGTTAAGCGCCCTGAAGGCTTCGTTTACGGTTCGTTCACTGTTCCGGCTCCGGCTGGTTCGTAACCCTGATGGCGGCCTGCGGGCCGCTCCATGGAGAAAGCATAATGAAACTGACCCTTATCCGCCCCAACTATCACGAAGGCGTGGTTATTCCTGAAGGTGGCACGCTTGAAACTACGGAACAGCATGGCCGCGAACTGGTGAAAAAAGGTTATGCGCGGGAAGTGGCTAATGCCGAAGCCAAAGCGAACGCGGCAGCTGAAGCAAAGGAAAAAGCCGAGGCAGAGGCCAAAGAAAAAGCTGAAGCTGAGGCTCAGGCAGAAGCCGAAGCCAAAGAAAAAGCGGACGCCGAAGCCAAAGCGAAAGCGGCAGCTGAAGCAAAGGAAAAAGCCAAAAAATAAGGGCAGGCCATGTTGCTGACGCTCGACGAAATCAAAATGCAGTGTCGACTGGAACCTGATTTTACAGAAGAGGATCGCCTGCTTGAGTTGCTGGCACTGGCCGCAGAGGCAAAGGCGACAACTTATCTGAACCGGAATCTTTATAAAACGCTGGATGAAATACCGGAAACGGATACTGATGGGATGGTTATAACCGAGGATATCCGGCTGGGGTTGTTACTGGTTGTTTGTCACTGGTATGAAAACCGCAGTTCAGTTACAGAAATTGAGAAGACAGAAACACCTCAGGGATTTGAGTTTCTGCTCTATCCCCGTCGCCTGCCAGTATCGGGATTCTGATATATGAAATTACGGTCAACCACCTCCAGTGCGACTTACACTCTCCCCGATCCGGGCGAACTCGATAAACGGCTACTGCTCCGGCAGCGCACTGACCAGCCCTCATCTGATTACGGCGTGGCTCCTGAATACCAGAACATGCGGACCGTCTGGGCCAAAGTAAGGCAGGTCGGGGCCACCACGCTGCATGAGTCGGTACAGACCGACGATAAAATCACGCACTACATCACCATCCGGTACAGGCGCGACATCACCTCGGATTTTGAAGTGGTGCTTGCCGGTATTGTGTATCGCATAAAGCGCGGGCGCGATCTGAACTCTGCAGGCCGTTACCTGCTGCTGGAGTGCGAAGAGCTGGGCGCTGAAGAGCGCAGTGGTGATATGTATGGCTGACGACTTGTTTAATGTGCACGTTGAATTTCCAAAATGGAATGAGATCGAATTTAACAAACGGCCGGTGCGCAGGGCGTTTCAGAAAATTGGTGAAGTGCACATGCGGGATGCCCGCCGCCTGATAATGCGGCGCACGCCTTCCAGGCCCGGCGGCAACCCGGCATTACAAACCGGGTTACTCGCTAAATCCATCGGCTATTACGTGCCGCCCGCCACTACCCGCCGCCCTGGCTTTATGGTCCGCATTGCGCCCAATCAGCGTCGGGGGAAAGGGCAGCGATCCCACATTATCGGACCGTTTTACCCGGCATTTCTCTCTTACGGGGTCAGGCGGGGCGCGAAGCGTCAGAAAAGCCATCATAAGGGCAAATCCGGTGGCAGCGGCTGGCGCATCGCTCCACGCAATAACTACATGGTACAAGCGCTTGAAGCCCGACGCGCCTGGACGAAATATGTTTTGCTCCGGGCGTTGCGCGGTTCACTGCGTGCGAAATGGGAAAAGAGAAAATGAAATTATCAAACGTGATCGCCGCGTTGCGCACCCGGTGTCCGATGTTTGAAGGACGGATCGCCGGTGCGGCGGAATTTAAATCTTTGCCGGAGACGGGAAAAATGCGGCTACCCGCTGCATATGTTGTTCCCACCGAAGATATTACCGCCGAGCAAAAATCGCTTTCTGACTACTGGCAGAACGTCACCGAAGGATTCGCCGTGATAGTGGTGCTTGATAATACCCGCGATGAGCGCGGGCAGGCAGCGGCCTATGATGTTGTGCATGACGTTCGGGCAGAGTTATGGCGTACTCTGCTGGGCTGGCAGCCTGAAGACAATGGTGGGCCTGTGGCCTATGCCGGTGGTCAGTTGCTGGAGATGGACCGGGGACGCCTTTACTACCAGTTCGATTTCACCCTCGTGCGGGAAATTCAGGAGGAGGACACGCGCCAGCAGCAGGATTTGAACACCCTCGACGAATTTAAAACGATGGGCATTGATATTGATTATATCGATCCGGGCGATGGCCCTGACGGTAAACCTGAACACCACATCGAACTAAACCTCAGCGAGTAAATCATGCAGATAAAACCCTTGAAAGGGCGGTCGGTTCCCGATCCCGTCCGTGGCGACCTTTTGCCCGCAGACGGGCGAAACGTTGAAGAAAGCACTTACTGGCTCCGCCGCATCGCCGACGGGGACGTTGAGAAAATCGTACCGTCTGAGAAAGCAGCGGTGGCCGCAACAAAGAAAAAGGATGGTGATTAATGGTCAGCTTTCCAAACATTCCCTCAAATATCCGTGTGCCGCTCTTCTGGGCTGAAATGGATAACAGCGAGGCCAACACCATGACAGAGAGCGCCCCGGCGCTTCTGATTGGCTATGCGAACACCGGCAGCCAGATTGCCCGCAACCAGTTAACCATTATGCCCTCTGCAGGCCTGGCCGGAAGAGTGGCAGGGCGCGGCAGTCAGCTGGCCCGCATGGTGGCCCGTTACCGCGCCGTGGACCCGTTCGGTGAGCTGTGGGTCATTGCGGTTGACGATACTGCTGCGGGGGGAACTGACGCTGCAGCTTCAGGCAAGATCACCCTGACCGGCAACGCGCAGGCCGCCGGAACGGTGAGCCTGTATATCAGCGCCACGCGGGTACAGGCCGCAGTATCTTCTGGCGATACGCCGGACAACATTGCTGCCGCACTGGCAGCGGCGATTAATGCTAACCCTGACCTTGCCGTAACGGCATCTGCTGAGCAGGGAGCCATCACCGTGACCGCACGTCACCCGGGCTTAACCGGCAATGACATCCCGCTGATGCTGAATTATTACGGCACTGTCGGCGGTGAAAACACCCCCGATGGCGTCAATGTGACCATCACAGCGATGGCGGGCGGCTCCGGGTCACCGGACCTGACCGGGGCGGTTGTGGCGATGGGTGACGAACCGTTTGATTTTATTGGCCTCCCGTTCAGCGACTCCGCGTCTCTGGCGACGATGGCGCTGGAAATGAACGATTCTTCCGGCCGGTGGAGCTATGCGCGGCAGCTTTACGGTCATGTGTACACCGCTAAAATCGGTTCCCTGTCCGATCTGGTGGCCTTTGGCGACACGATGAACAACCAGCACATCACCGTGGCCGGGTACGAAACCGCTGTTCAGACCGCTGCTGATGAGCTGGTGGCGCTGCGCACGGCGCGTAATGCGGTATTCATTCGCAATGATCCGGCGCGACCAACGCAAACCGGCGAGCTGACCGGCGCATTACCCGCGCCAGCGGGCCAGCGATTCACCCTGACAGAGCAGCAGTCACTGCTGATGCACGGCATCGCCACGGCATACGCGGAGGGCGGCACGCTGCGAATCCAGAGGGATATCACCACCTATCAGCAAAATGATTACGGCGTGGCTGATAACAGCTATCTCGACAGTGAAACCCTCCATACCAGCGCATACGTCATCAGACAGCTGAAAGGTGTCGTTACCAGCAAGTATCCGCGCCATAAACTGGCAAACGATGGCACCCGTTTCGGTCCCGGCCAGGCGATTGTTACGCCTGCTGTGCTGAAGGGGGAAATGTGCGCCATCTACCGGACAATGGAGCGGGCGGGGATCGTGGAGAACTTCGACCTGTTTAAGCAGTACCTGGTTGTTGAGCGAAACGCCAGCGACCCCAACCGTGTCGATGTGCTGTTCCCGCCTGACTATGTCAACCAGCTGCGCGTGTTTGCGCTGCTTAATCAGTTCCGTCTGCAATACAGCGAGGAGGCAGCCTGATGGCCCGTATAGGTGGTACATGTTACGTCAAGGTCGATGGCCTCCAGGTGTCGCTCACCGGCGGCATTGAAGTGCCGATGAACACCAAAATTCGCGAAGATGTTATGGGGCTGGCCGGAGACGTGGATTACAAAGAAACGCACCGCGCCCCCTACGTCAAGGGTACATTTAAAGTGCCGAAAGCGTTCCCTGTCAGCAAACTGATGGACTCAGATCAGATGACAATCACCGCCGAACTGGCTAACGGCATGGTCTACGTACTCTCTGAGGCATACCAGGCTGGCGAGGCAAACCACAACGCGGAAGAGGGTACTGTAGACCTCGAATTCCACGGCACCGAAGGATTTTATCAATGAGTGAACTGCAATTAACGAAGCCCATTACCGCGCATGGCGAACCCGTGCACGTGATTGAATTCAGTGATCCGACCGGAAAGGATGTTCGTGAGCTGGGTTATCCCTATCAGATGAATCAGGATGGCTCAGTGAAGCTACTGGCTCCTGTGGTGGCGAAGTACATCACCCGACTGGGACAGATACCACCCTCATCGGTTGACGATATGTCACCAGCCGATCTGAATGCGGCCGCATGGGTGGTCGCCGGTTTTTTCCTTCAGGCCTGACGGCAGAGGGCGTTGTAAACCTCTATTTTGACTGCGCCAGTTACTGGCGCATTAATCCACTTGATGTGCTGGGTGAAACATTCAGCACGCTGGGATTGCTGACCGGACAGGCTAACCGGATAGAGCGGGAGAGAAAATCCAGTGGCAGAGTTTGAACTTAAGGCGCTAATCACCGGCGTCGACAGATTATCTCCGACCCTCAGCCGGATGCAGAAGAAAATAAGGGGGTTCAGGAAAGACACTGAAGCCCTGGGGCGCGGTGGTATTGCTATGGCAGGTGGGCTTGCCGCCGGTCTGACCGGATCGCTTGTGGCTTTTGCAAAGCAGGAGGATGCTGCAACCGGACTCAAAGTCGCCATGATGGACGCTGCCGGGCAGGCGGGGCCAGCCTTTGGAAAGATAAACGATCTGGCCGTCAAATTGGGCAACAAGCTTCCGGGAACAACCGCTGATTTTCAGAACATGATGCAGATGCTGGTCAGGCAGGGTATTCCGGCCGAAAATATTCTGAATGGTGTCGGCAAAGCTTCGGCTTATCTCGCCGTTCAGCTGAAGAAAACGCCAGAAGCGGCCGCAGAATTCGCGGCAAAAATGCAGGACGCCACCGGCACCGCATCAGAGGATATGATGGGGCTTTTTGATACCATTCAGAAAGCGTTTTATCTGGGGGTGGATGACACAAACATGCTGTCGTTTTTCTCCAAATCCAGTTCCGTTCTGAAAATGATAAGCAAGGACGGCCTTACAGCCGCCCG
>NZ_JBYUWC010000035.1:0-17337 GCF_058137865.1 Erwinia sp. 009765445 | reverse complement strand
GACAGGTCAGCACAGATGATTTCATGCGTTTTCGCGTCAGCGGCCAGATGCAGTTTTCGCCAGATACGCCGGCGTTCCTTGCCGTGTTTTTTGATTTTCCACTCACCTTCACCGAAAACTTCAGTCCCGTGGAATCAATAACCAGGTGCGCGATTTCCCCCCCGGCTGGGTGTTTTGAAGCTGACATTAACTGACTTTGCCCGTTTACTGACGCTGCTGTAATCAGGACTGCGCAGCGGAACGTCCATCAGGGAAAAAATGGAATCAATGAAGCCCTGAGCAGCCCGCAGGGTCAGCCGGAATACGCGCTTAATCACCAGGACGGTCGCAATGGCAAGGTCGGAATAGCGCTGAGGCCGCCCACGTGATGAAGGCGTTGCTGAGTCATACCATGCCCTGACAGCTTCATCATCCAGCCAGAAAGTGATGGAGCCACGGTTGATAAGAGCTTTGTTATAAGAGCGCCAGTTGGTAATTCTGAACTTCTGCTTTGTCACGGGACTGCCAGTGTTGTCAGGATGATGCGTGATCTGATCCTGCGATTGAGCAAAAGTTCGATTTATTCAACAAAGCCATAACTTGCGTCAACATATCAGCCGCTTACCGCCAATAAGCAAATATTAAAGCAAAAAAAGCCCGCCGGGCGGCGGGCTAAACTCGTTTACACAGGTGAAATTATCTCTTGATGACGAAGGAGGTCGTCAAATTAAATATAATGTCCCCAGTGGGAAATGAAAATTCTAAGTACGAAAAAACGGCGCGGTGGCCGTGTGTTTATGGGATTATCTGGAGCCAGGAAGTTGCCCATCTTCCCGTAACTGCAAACCAGTTTGTCAGGCTCCGTATCTAATACTTTAGCCGCCGATCAAAGCGATAAATCAACCCAACCGCCAGCCCCAGCAATAATACCGGCGGCACCAGCGTGGTTAGCTGGGTATTGATTGAGAACAGGATCCCAAGGTTCAGAACGATCTGGTAAACAATCCAGGTCACCAGCCCGACGATAACGCCCAGCGCTAAACGACTTCCCAATCCCGGCGAACGTGGCGTGCTGAAGGTGAAGGGAACCGCCAGCAGGATCATCGCCAGAATCAAAACAGGACGCCCCGCTTTCTGCCACAACGCACTCTCATATTCCAGGCTCGGCTGCCCGGTTTTGTGCAGATAGACAATATAGTCTGCAAGCTGTCGGGCCGAGAAGCTCTCTGCGGGTAACGTGAGCCTCTTCAAATCTTCACCAGAAAACAGCGAACGCCACTGCATTTCTGGCAGGTTATTGACGGTTTCTTGCTGCTTATTCCAGCGCTTTTCGGTGACGTTGTGCAGCGTCCATATTCCCTTTCCGGCGATTGTCGCGCTCTGCGCGAAAATATAGGACTTCAGCGTCAGGTCGGGCTGCCAGCTGAAGATTTCGATCCCCACGGGTTGGTTACGATTATCTAACGACTGCACCGTTACAAAGTCATCGTGGCTCCTGGCCCACAGCGCATTTCCGGAGTCGGAGTCACTTTCTGCTTTCGCCATCGCGACGTTCTTTATCTGCAACGCCCGCTGTTGCAACGGAGCGGCCACCCACTCATCCACCGCGCCGAGCGTCAGGGTCATCACCAGCCCGGCGCAGAATATCACCCGCGCAATGCTGGATATTGAAAACCCGGCAGTGCGGATAGCGGTAAGTTCCAGGCTTTTGGATAGCTGCCCCAGCCCGACAATGCCGCCCAGCAAGGCAACAAAGGGCGCAAGATCCACCAGGCTGCGCGGTAAGGTCATAACCACAACCAGCAGCGCCTGGGTCCAGCGATAGCCGCCCGGTGCCACATCATCCAGTTCGTTGATCAGGTTGAAGGTGGTAAACAGTGGGATCAGCAAACCGGCGGCCGCAGCAAATCCGATAAAGATATTCCGCATCAGATATCGGCTGAAAATAGTCATCGGGAGAATTTCAGCAGCAGTGAGAAATCGCGCGCAATACATAAGGCCAGGCCAATCAGCATTACCAGCGGAACCAGCCACACGCCGGGGATGGCAGGCAGCGATTCGTTAGCCACCAGCGTGCGGCAGACGTTGCCACCATAAAAAATGGCGGTAAACAGCAGCGTCAGCGGCAGCAAGGTGGCGTAACGCCCCTGCCGCGGTTTGGTGCGGCTGAGCGGAATGGCCAACAGCACCATCAGAAAGGTGCTGAGGCCACGGCTTTCCCGCCATTGCAGTTCTGCTTTATCCGCCGGATCCGACGAGCGCCATAAATCGGCCACGGGAGCCGACTTACGCCTGACTTCCAGGCTTTCAATAAAGGGTTTCAACGCGATATTGAGGCTGTGGTAGTTCTGCATATTGTCCTGCGAGCCCTCACGATCCAGCACATAGGCCGTGCCGTTCTTCAGGTTTACGCTGGGACTGGTCGGTGAGGGATCGGTGACCACCACCGAATGCGCACGGTACAGGTTGGTATTCTTCCCGGTGCGGGAATAAATCATCGCGTCGGTAAGTTGATGACTGGAGGGATCGATGCGTCTGGCCATCACCATTCTGCCGCTGCCATTAACGTTAAATTTATTAGCCTGTAAATGGCTGACATCCAGCACCGACTGCGACTGTTGCTCCAGCCGGTAGATATTGCCATACGCCCAAGGGCGGCCGTAAAGAGACAGCAGCGTCACCACCAGCGCCAGTGGAATCGCTAAAAACATCACCGCTTTATACAGGCGAGCCGGGCTGGCACCGGCCGCAAATATTGCGGTGATCTCAGAGTCAGTATAAAGCTGGCCCAGCGCGACGGCCGTGGCAACGTACAGCCCGGCCGGTAGTAGCATCTCCAGCGCAATCAAGACCTTGTAGCAGACGACATCAAACACAACTTGCAGCGCAAGCGTGCCATTAGCAGCATAGGTCAGGTAACGCTGTGCGGAATAACTGGCGAACATCACCACCAGAAAACCGACGATGACCATCACCAACCGACGAATCTCGACCGTGATATAGCGTTCAATCAGCGGCATAACGGTTCTCCTTTCGCGCCCGGCCAGCCGCGTTCTCAACAGAGCTCATCGTCAGGTTGCACATCATGATTGGCCGCTGCCGATCAGCTTTCGCACCAGGCCGATCACATCGCTGACTTCGGTCGGGCTCAGCGAACCATCCTTGGCCCAGCACACGCGCCCTTCCTTATCGAGCACTAAAATGGTGGAACTCTCTTCAGGGAGCCGCCAGGTTTTACGTCCGATTCCGTCGCTGTCGACAACGAACTGTGCCCAGGGATAATTCCTTTTGTTCTTCTCAATCTTCCCGCGGACGAAGAAACCGGAGCCAGGGATCGCGTCATCGGTGTTAACGATGGTGGTGGGCTGGAAGCGATCTTCGGGAAATTGCGCCTCTTTAACGGCGGTAATCAGCATCGAGTTTTTCTTTTTCGCCGACGTACGGCCCGCGATGTACTGCACAACCCGCACCTTTCCAGCCAGTTCGCCACTGTTCCAGTTTTGATAGCTGAACTCCCCTTCCCTGAGGATCAACTCCCCACGATCGGCGATAGCCACGGGCGCAACGGGTTGGCCATAAACAAAGTTATGGGCGGAAGCCACGAATGGCAGCAGCAATACCATGGTCAGCAACTTGCTCAACATCCCGGCCTTGATCACTGCGCGTGAAACCTGGCGAGCAGGGATTCCAGCCGCTGGCGAATATCGATATCCAACACCGCAGGCGCGTCGTAGGATTTACCGCCAGACAGCTTCTCGGCAACCATTACATCATGCCGGTCCCCCATCAGCCCATTAATCGCGGCCATAAAGCGGGAAATTTTCCGCGCTTCAACGTTATCAGGATCGAGGGATCTGAGGGTGTCGTAAAAGGAAACCTGCTGACTGACGATTTTACGGAGGTCGTGAAACTCCTTGCCGGTCAGCATCGGGTTCGCAATCAACGTTTGCAGTAGCCGCAACTGATCCTGACGATAGGCAATAAATCCGCTTTCGGTTTCTAACTCAAGATGACGCAGGCCATAGCTAACCTGTGACCAGATCGGCTTGCTGAGGAACACCCGCAGAATATTGCCGTATACATTCAGGTTCTTTTTATTGCCATTACGGAACGCATCCTGGAAGTGGCCAAGAAGCACGGTGGTCATATGGAACAGCTGGCCCGACTGATGTTTTTTGCCATACAGACGCTGAGCAAAGCGTAAATGCTTATAGCGCGCGCGAATATATTTATAGCGTAAACGCGTCGACGCCGACATTTCACGTCCCCTGAGGAAATCATTAACCAGACCCAATAATTCCTCACGGGTAAATCCGTCCTCCCAAAATTGCAGGCAGAGCGCATAATTATTTCGCAGTCCTTCCTGAGAGCACGGCAAAGCGATCTGCTGCGGCAGACTGAAATTCGCGTCAACAATGTCATCCTCTTCCACCGCGGCAAATAATAATTCCGTGGTTTCTACAGGAAATTTCTTCCAGTTATTATGCATTTTGTTGGCTCTCTTGGGACAGGGTAAACCGCAGGGCATTGCGATGACGCCAGGCATGTAACGTAGGGATCATCGTTAATAATACGTCCAGGCTTTGCCCACCAAAATAGGCAAACGCAGCGCCCTGAACGCCGAAAAAGTGCGACATGCCGATCAGCAGCGCAATATAACAGACCGAAGAAATCGTCTGCACAATCAGGAATGCCCGCTGCTTGCCCGCCATAAACAGCAGTGATTCCTGAGGGAAACCCAGCATAGATACGATTATCGCACCGAGCATAATTTGCATCAGGTCATAGGCCTGCAAATATTTATAGCCGAAGACCACGGAAATAAGCGGCTTGCCGACTACCAACACCAGCACCGCCACCGCAACCCCTATTCCACCGGCAAACAGCGCTGAGCGCAGGCCGAGTTGCCACGGCTTACTGGTGCGCGGATCCAGGCGCATGATTTCAGGGTAAAAGCTTTTCTCCATCAGCTTGGCCGGCGTGCCGGTGGCATCAAAGAAGGTCAGCGCAATCTTAAACAGGCCAGCCGCCGCCGGACCTAAAACGATCCCAACCAACACCGTGCTGCAGGAGTTTCGGGCCGCCCAAATGGTATGGGCGAAATTGGTCGTCCAGACAAAGTCCCATGCCCCTTCAATTCGGCGAGCGGTCTTTATCAGTCGGGGAGTTAACGCATTATGAATCTCTCTGGAACGCAACTCGCGCATGGCGAACCACCAAAACAGCGAGCCACCCATAAGGTTGGAAACATACCAGGTAATAATAAAGCCGGGGAAACCCAGCTCGAAATAGAAGCAGAAGAGACTGCCGACCGCCTGCAGGAACGGCTTAATCGCCTGCTGCACCGCAATTAAGTCGAAGCGGTTGAACGCGCGCAAAATACCGGTCGGCGTGGACGAGGTCATCGACGGGATTAACGTGCAGTAAAGGACCGCCAGCCACAGGCTGTGAGTATCCAGACCTAGCGAGTGAGAAAGGAAAGGCAGCAGTGCCATCCCACCCAGTACAGCCACGACGCTGCTAAGGATATCGAGCCCGAAGGAGAATGAAATCACGTCGCGGAAACGGGAGATATTATTGCCTTCCAGTGCCGGCGTGCCGAATTGCACCACGAACTGCCAGGTCTGGAACTTTATTAAATCACTGACCGCTTTGGTATAGGCCTGAATAACCACCAGTACGCCAAACATTTCTGTCGACATGCCTTTGCCGGCACAGGAAAGCGCCACCAGGCCCAGCAAGGCACTTGCCACACTGCCGGACCCGAGATAGGCGGCATTTCGCAGCATAGTGCGAAAGGCGCCATCCTTAAACCAGTGCTTCATGACGCGGAACCAGCGGCAACAGCCGTGATCGAATGCAGTGCTTTTGCCAGCACTTCATCATACGGCGCGCGGGCATCCAGTTCGATAATGCGCGAACCGTTATAGTGAATTTTGACCATGGTAGAGATTTTATCTTCTAACTCTTCATAACTGTGATCCGGTTTACGCGCATAGGCCGTATCCACATCAATATCCAGACGCAAAATAAGCTGCGGACGAATCAACGCCATCTTCTGATATAAGCGTCGTTCACTTTCGGCTAATCGGCTCATTAACCAGCCTTTTGCCCGTTCCACGCCAATGCCGGGACCATCATAATAAAAACCCGATATTTCAGCCTGAGGATAACGATCGCTGATCACCAGTACGCCGCTCTGTGCCAGACGGATCACTTTCTGTAAATTAGACGAACGCCATAATGAAAAACCGTACATGATCAGAGCCGCCCAAAGTGCCGGAGGCTTATTACTCATGCGCTGCGTTTTATCCGATTTCGCCGCCAGTCGACGTTCAAGCCAGACACCAATAACCGGTAATCGTTTAATTTTATCGCCATCTTCACCGGAGATAAGCCCTAAATAACGGCGTTCCGTCACCCTTTGCTTTTGCAAATTCCTGACTAAATCAGCCGTCAGCGTCGATTTTCCGGTACCGTCACTGCCGACAACCGCAATAAGCCCCTGGATACAGGAAGAAGACTCGTCCACTTCATCTTCTGCACGCTCTGTTTTAATTTTCTTCGGCATGATGGTCATGAAATAACTCTGTCTCTGAATAGGTTAATGAGGCCTGAATCGCACGTAATGATTTATCCAGAATATTATTTTCCGGCTCTCTGCCATCGAGATCGAGAATGGTTGCGCCATTGAACGTCAGATGAGGAATAACGGCAATTTTCTCGTGCAGCGCGGCGAGCGAATGATCGGGTTTGCGGGCATGCGCGGTCTGTGCGTCAATATCCAGACGGATTAATAATAATGGCGGATATGAGGCCATCCACTGATAGAGCTTTTGCTCTTTATTCCTGAGCCAGCCAATCCAGCGATTTCCGCCGTGGGTTTTGGCAAGCTGTGGTCCATCAAAACGGAAGCCCGGCACTTCGGCCTGCGGGTAGCGGTCGGCGATAAGCAAGCGCCCTTCACGGTTTTTTCTGAGCATTTTCCAGAACTTATAAGCACGCCAGCAAGAGAGCAGAAAAATCACCAGCGCGGTAACGTTGCCGGGAGGCGTGGAAGGACGCTCGTGAACACGTTCGGATTTTTTCAGTAAATAGCGGCCAAATGGCGCACCAATTATTGGCAGGTCAGCTATCCACTTCCCTATCAGTCCTGATGACTGACCGAGATAGAGAAATTCCGTCGGCTGCTGCGAAGAGAAGTGCTTAACCAGACTGGCAGCTAACGTCGATTTTCCGGAACCATCACAACCTGTAATAGCGATTACCCGTACCGGGGAAAAACGCGACTGGGAATTTATTTTCTGGCGCACAACAAGCTATCCACAGGTAAAGAAACCATTTTATTCTGTTCCTCTATGGGTTCAAGTCATTTATCACCGGGTAGCAGGTATTGTTAAATACCAGCCAGGCAGACATCTCAAACATCTTCTCACGCTGATTTCTTATTGTTTCGTGCTCTAAAACGCACAAATATAAACTTGGTGACTTATATCACCCCGCTCACCTGAAGAATAAATCACTCAGAAAAAGCTCTACCACCTGATTTAATTTTCCGCACACAGATTTCCCAATAATTAGCATTTTATAACCATGGCGTGCTAACGACTTTTTGCGGTAAAAATGGTACATTTCTTTCAGTGTATATAAAGAGAAATGTATTATGACCTCCAGACTACCGCCGCTTATTGCGGTAATTGGCAGTGATGGCTCCGGAAAGTCTACTGTCTGCGAACATTTGATTATCCATGTCAAAAAATATGGTCCTGCGATAAGGGTTCACCTCGGCAAACAGGCCGGAAATGTCGGACGCGCCGTTTCACAACTGCCTTTAATGGGAAAATCCTTCGAACGCGCTATCGAGCGCAATACCAAAAAAGTGAAAACGAAAAAGACTAAGCTTGGTCTGTTGCCGTCTGTGGTAATCATGACCTTCGTTGTTCGTCGCTTACTACGTTTCCGTCGCATGCTGGCCTATCGTCAACAAGGGTTAATGGTATTAACCGACCGTTTTCCTCAGGCACAAATTCCCGGTGCCTATGACGGAACGGTGTTCCCCCCAGACACCAAAGGCAACGGCCTGGTGAAATGGATGGCCGGTCGCGAGCGTTCAGCCTTCAGGTGGATGGCTGCGCATAAGCCAGACCTGGTGATCAAACTGAATGTTGATCTCGACGTGGCCTGCGTACGTAAGCCCGATCACCGCAGAGAACAACTCAGTAAAAAAGTGGCTGCCACACCGCTACTGACTTTTGAAGGCGCACCGCTGGTTGATATTGATGCGAATAAACCGCTCGATCAGGTGATTGCCGCGGCGGAACACGCTATCTCTGAATTTATGGCCGCACAGGGTTACATGCCAGTTTATGCAGGTGAGTCGGTCGCCCACTCGCAATAACCTCCGTTTTCATCCTGCATTCACTGCTAATGGCAACTATGAGCAGTGAATGGGCGGTTACTTTTTCAGTTCCGCAAACGCCTGAATGACTTTATCGATCTCTTCTTCACTGTGTGCCGCATTGACGCTACAGCGCAGCAGCGTAACTCCAGACGGCGCCGCCGGCGGCAGAACAAGATTGACGTATACCCCTTTCGCTATCAGGTCACGCCAAAAATCCAGGCCATCTTTTTTTGAGCCAATCATTACCGGCACCACCGGGCTGATCCGCGGTCCCAGCTCATAGCCGATCTGCGCCAGCCCCTTGTAGAGACGGTTGGCATTGCTCCAGAGCTTTTGGCGTAATTCAGGCTGCTGTGCAATTTTCTGCAGTGAGGCACGTACGGAAGCAATGCTGGATGGCGAAGGCGAAGCGGTGAAAATATAGGGGCGACTGCTGTAGCGCAGCACGTCCATGGCCTTACTGCCCACGGCAAAACCACCAATCGACGCCAGACTTTTGCTGAAGGTGCCTAAGATAATATCGACCTCTTCTTCCACGCCCAGTTCTTCGGCCAGACCGCGACCGGTTTCCCCCATCACGCCAAAGGAATGGGCTTCGTCTACCAACAAATACCCGCCTAACCGGCGTTTGATATCGACAATTTCCACCAGTGGGGCAACGTCGCCGAGCATGCTATAAATGCCCTCGACGATAATGAACGCTTCTTTTGCCCGCTCGCCAAGCCGCACCATCCGGCGTTCCAAATCTTTCGCATCGTTGTGACGAAAACGAATGATTTCAGCACCACCCAACGCACAGGCGTCATAAATACTGGCGTGGCTGTCGGCATCAATTAGCACCACCGCGCCAGGACCCGCAAGGGTGCTGATGACGGCGAGGTTAGCGGTATAGCCAGTGGAGAAAACGATGGCACAGGGGCGGTTGAAGAATGTCGCCAGCTCCTGCTCCAGTGCAAGGTGTGAGCCGTAGCTTCCGTTTGCCATACGAGAACCGGTGGTGCCGGTTCCCTGCAAAGCTAAAGCGGCCTGACCATCAGCGATGGCCTGCGCATCAAAGGTCAGTCCAAGGTAATTGTTGGTTCCGGCCAGAACAATTTTCTGGTCGCCGATCCGTCCTTCAGTCGCGGAATAAATCTCATCGATACAGGTCCCAAAAGGAATCAGCCCGGACGCATGGAATTGCTCAAGCTCGCCCGCCAGGCGTTTAAATTTATCATACAAGCCCATTTGCGATCTCCAGATGAGGTTGCAACGCGACAAGCAATTGTTCAGGCGTTCTGACATCCAGCAGAAGATTAATCGGAATAGAAATATCCAGTTTATCTTCCAGCATCATCAGCAAATCCAGCACTCTGATCGATTCCAGGCCAAGATCGTTGACGAGATCGCTGTCCGGCCTGACATCCACGCTGCCTTTGACGAGATCCTGTAAGCAGGTAAGAATATAATCCATCACTTCGTTGCTATTTAGCATAAGAACGTTGAAAACCTCTACTCGTAGGAATTAAAACAGTCTTTCACGCAGCGCGCGCTCCAGACTGACTTCTGGAAACCAGTGAATGGTTTCGGATAAAGATGTGTTACTTGCCGACCAGTCCTGATGGGTTAATTCGCGTATTTTACTGTGCGTAAGCATTGGCTCTTTCATGGCTAACCGGTTCCATAAAATACTGACGTCGGCGAAAAATTTAAGCGCAGGTAACGGCACGCCCAGTAAGCGCACCGGCCCTCCGCGCACCGCTGAGCCGATAGCTTTCAATCGCAGCCAATTATATCCGCCCTGCACACCATCACAGAGTTCGCAGATTTGCGCCTCAGGCACATCCGCCATTAACCACTGGCTGACGGCTTCGGCAAGATCGCTCACGTGCAGGAAGGAGAGCTTCGCTTCTGGCGAACCCAGCCGGGGAAGCACGCCGCGTAACAACCAGTCGAAAACCGGTTTCAACTCTTTATCGCCCGGTCCATAAACCGCCGTTGGGCGGAATATGCCCAGAGACATGCCAACGGCCATCGAGATCAGCTCCCGTTCGGCTACAAATTTTGACCTCGCATACCAAGACAGCTGAGGATGGCGGGCAGCCAGAGACGACAGGAACAAGAATCGCTTACAGCTGCCGCTTTGCCTGGCAGCCTGCATCAGGCCGATGCTGCCGTTAACATTGCATTGGGTGAAGATGTCTTGCGAACTCCCACGCACCTGCCCCGCACAATGCACAACACAGCTTGCCCCGTGCACTAGCTCCCAAAGCGAAGCCTGATCTTCCAGCGAACCCTGGATCCAGATCAGATTGTGGTCGGTGGAGGTGCGATGAGTCCGGGTCAAGGCCCGCACCCTGAAGCCCCGCGACAGCAGATTCCCGACAATGTGTTTCCCAATGAACCCCGTTGCGCCTGTCATTGCTACCGTGGTGCTCATCAGGCCAGACCCGCCAGCTGTACAGCCGGGTAGAGTGCTGCGGACAACCAGCGTTTTTTGGCCTCCGCACGCGCAGGTTTACCCGACGACGTGCGTGGAATGCTGTGAGGTGGCAGGAGCTCGACATCCACGGCTACGCCGAACTCGCTTTGAATGCTGGCAGAAAGCGAGTGAACAATTTGCTCCCGCCGTTCCTCGGAACCAATCCGGCACTGAATTTGCAGGATAATTCTGGCGCCTTCGCCGTGCTCTTCGGTAACAAAAGCAATCGCATCGCCGGCGTGGATTTCCGGCTCAGCTTCGGCAACGCATTCGATATCCTGCGGCCAGATATTGCGGCCACGAATAATAATTAAGTCTTTCTTGCGGCCGGTGACGTAAAGATTTCCGCCTGACAAATAGCCTAAATCTCCGGTATCCATCCAGCCCGTAGCCTTAATCATTTGTTGCGAGACATCGTCGCGGAAATAGCCGTTCATCAGGCTCGGGCCAGAGATATAAATATGTCCGACCTGATGTTCCTGCATCACCGATCCGTTCTCACTGCGAATATCGATACGGTGACCGGGCAGGGCTCTGCCGCAATTCACAAATGAGGAAGTGGCCAAGGTATTCTTTCCTGGCGCGACGGCCCGGCCTTCGTACTCCAGCACTTCACGGTCAATCTCATGAATTTGCGCCCCCGCGTGCTCTTCCGAGAAACTCACTGCGAGCGTGTTTTCAGCTAAGCCGTAGCAAGGCATGAAAGCCTTAGGGTCGAAATTAAGATCGCTGAAATGTTCACCAAACTGGTTAAGCAGTTCGGCAGGAATAGGTTCCGCGCCGACCCCCGCCACGCGCCAACTGGAGAGATCCAGTCCGGCCACCTCTTTCATGTTGCTGCGTCTCAGGCACAGATCGTAGCCAAAAGGTGGCGCAACAGTAACCGTGCCTCGATTTTTATCAATCAGCTTCAGCCACTGCAAAGGCCGCATGGCGAAATCTTGCGTCCGCAGATAATCTACCGACAGCTGGGTGGCCACTGGCGTTAACAGGAACCCAACCAGCCCCATATCGTGATAGAACGGCAGCCAGGAAACGCAGCGGTCGCCAGCACGTAATTTAATCCCGTCATGACTGATAACCTGCAGATTAGCCATCACTGAGCGCTGAGTAATAATCACGCCGCGCGGGAAACGCGTGCTGCCAGAGGTGTATTGCAGGTACGCAATATCATCGGCTGAAGGTTTTTTTAGCGCGATATCCCGTTCAGGCAGGGAATTGAATTCTGCATTACTGAGAATGTGTGGAGGCGGCGCATTCTCTGTGGCTGAGCTGATCAGCGGCACCCATTCTTCACTGCTGATAATGGCTGCGGGGGCGCAGCTGGAAATTAATCCTTTCAGCTTGACGATATACGACGCACGCTGGCCGATCCCCATCGGAATGGCCAGCGGGACAGCGACTAAACCAGCATACTGGCAGGCAAAGAACGCTTCGACAAAACCGATGCTGGTCTCTGCGATCAGCGCAACGCGGTCGCCTTTTTTCAGATCCAGCGACAGCAAGCGTCGAGCGCCACTTATCGCCCGCTCTTGCAGCGTCCGATATTCCAGCACGGCAACGAGTTGATTACGCCGGTCGTAGAAGTTCATTCCTGTGCTTCCCTGGGCAGCGTAATCTAACGCCTCCACCAGTGAGCCAAAATCGGCATAGCGCATAGGAAGAGAGTGAGTGGAGCGTGTTTCAGACATAGATAAATCAGCCATAGATAAAAATCACCAAGTGCGACAGGCAGGGTTGGCGAGAGAGTTGAAGGTTTATTATGAGAATTTTTTATAATCCGTTATTTAACTCTTTTATTCCTCCATTAGCTTCGCTGGCAGTTATGCTTTCGCAAGCCACCTATTACTAAAGAAAAGGAGTTTTTTGAGATTCCTGTTCAGAATACCACGGTGTATCCAAAACTTGCGCAAGCGCATTTCTGAACCTAAACACTTCATAAACAGTAGCCGGAATACGGTTAAAAGTGAATGCTTGATTCATGCTAATTATGACAAAAGCATTAAGTGATAAAAAATAGCTTCACTCTGACAAGAGAAAATCAGTAGACTGAAACTGGTCAGAATAAATTGCTTACCCAACAGCGGATGTACTCTGCCAATAATTTTGTCCGCATTAAATGTTCAAATAATACTTATCAGAGAGAACCCGTGGCCTTATTAACAAATAATGCTTTTGTCGTCATCTTCATCAGCGTTCAGGCCTGTTTCTTCATCGTTTTGAGAACGCAATAATGCCTGCCTGCTGGCCGCGGGCTTCGTCGAACAGACTTAAATAATTAAAGGTTTTTTATGATTTACATTGAGAAAGTAGCTGAGAAGCGTGATCTGAAGGCATTTATCGCATTTCCCTCCTCACTATATCGCAACGACCCCAACTGGATTGACCCGCTGTTTATTGAGCGCGAGGAGCATCTTTCAAAGAAAAACCCGAGCGTTGAACATATTGAGTGGCAGGCTTTTCTGGCTAAAAAAGAGGGTAAGGTTGTCGGGAGAATCACCGCGCAAATCGACAGTCTGCATCGCGAGCTTTATGGTCAGGATACCGGTCATTTCGGCATGATTGATGCGATTGAAGATCCGGAGGTTTTCAAGGCGTTATTTGCGGCCGCAGAAGCTTGGCTGAAGTCCAAAGGTGCCGTAAACATCACCGGCCCATTCAGCATGAATATCAACCAGGAAAGCGGGTTATTAATCGAGGGATTCGACACCCCGCCTTCTGCCCTGATGACGCACGGCAAACCCTATTACGCTAATTACACTGAACAGCAAGGCTATTCACAAGGCATTGATCTGCTGGCCTATTGGATGAAACGCACTGACCTGCATTTTGAACCTTCGTTGACCAAGCTGATGACAAAAGTGCGAAAAAAGGTCAGTATCCGTCGCCTAAATCGTAAGAAGTTTGCCGAAGAAATGCAGGTGCTGCGGGAAATTTTCAACTCGGGTTGGCAGAACAACTGGGGGTTTGTGCCCTTCACCGAACATGAATTTGCCACCATGGGAGACCAGTTGAAATATCTGGTTCCAGACGACATGATTTATATCGCCGAAGTGGATTCTGTGCCCTGCGCATTTATCGTAGGCTTGCCGAATATAAACGAGGCTATCACCGGATTAGAAGGCCGCTTATTCCCCTTCGGCTGGGCGAAGCTGTTATGGCGACTGAAGGTTAGCGGCGTGCGCACTGCTCGCGTTCCGTTGATGGGCGTTCGCCATGATTTCCAGTTCAGTCGGATGGGGCCAATTATGGCGTTGTTACTGATTGAGGCGTTACGTGATCCCTTTGCGAAGCGCAATATTGATGCGCTGGAGATGTCCTGGATACTGGAGTCCAATACCGGTATGCGAACCATTCTGGAGCGCATTGGTGCCGTGCCTTATAAGCGTTATCGCCTCTTTGAGAAGACGCTCTGATCTTTCTTCGGGGCTATCGAGCATCGACTCTCGTGGTAATGTTGCTTAGCCGTTGGTGCCCAAGTTTCCGACTGTAAGATAATCTCGTAGCGAGATAATTGGTTAGTATTTTTAATGATTACAATGCCAACGGTAACTCACCTGACGTTATAAGTTGGCTTAGATAATTCAATCTAATTTATAAGAGTAAACGCATGTCCTTTGAAAAGAAAAAAGGCATAAATCGCTTCATCTACAGCGTCAATAATTCATGGGAAGGTCTGAAAGATGCCATTTTCACGGAAGATGCTTTTCGCCAGCTCATTATCATTAACGCATTCTTACTAATAATTACATTTTTTCTGGACATCACAAAGACAGAAAGGCTGCTGTTAATTGCCACTTGCTTTATTTTGCTGATCGTTGAATTACTGAATACAGCCATTGAAACGGTGGTGGACCGTATCTCTTCGGAAATCCATCCCCTTTCCAAACGCGCTAAAGATATAGGCGGCGCTGCGCAATTAGTGGCAGTGGTGATGACGATCATCATTTGGCTAAGCGTTATCTTTTAGTGATTCATATTCTAAATGCGTATAAAAGCAGCATCTATCTTATTCTTTTATGAGCGTTGGTGAATAAATTGGGCACTGTTGCAAAGTTCACGATAGGTTGGCCTTTTGTGTTATTGCAAGGCCTTATTCAAAGACTCTGCTCACCAGACGCATCTCGCCCTGGGGATCACCATAATAAAAATGCTGACGCCTGGCCTTTGCGTAGTGCACGCATCACTTCAATACCTTTGATTGTGGCGTAGGCTGTCTTCATGGATTTAAATCCCAGCGTGGCACCGATTATCCTTTTCAGCTTCCCGTGATCGTATTCAATGACGTTATTCCGGTACTTAATCTGTCGGTGTTCAACGTCAGGCGGACACCGGCCTTCGCGTTTGAGCAGCGCAAGCGCACGGCCATAGGTTGGCGCTTTATCCGTGTTGATAAAGCGCGGGATCTGCCACTTCTTCACGTTGTTGAAAATCTTACCCAGGAACCGGTAGGCGGCTTTGCTGTTACGACGCGGGGAGAGATAAAAATCGATGGTGCGGCCCCTGCTGTCGACGGCCCGGTAAAGATAAGCCCAGCGGCCATTCACCTTCACGTACGTTTCGTCAATGTGCCACGGGTTGAGATCGGAGGGGTTACGCCAGTACCAGCGCAGTCGCTTTTCCATTTCAGGCGCATAGCGCTGGACCCAGCGGTAAATCGTGGTGTGATCGACATTCACGCCGCGTTCGGCCAGCATCTCCTGCAGCTCACGGTAGCTGATGCCGAATTTGCAGTACCAGCGTACCGCCCAGAGGATGATGTCACGCTGAAAATGCCGGCCTTTGAATGGGGTCATGTGCTGCTCCGTCAGCATAAGGTGACGATGAGTTTATCACCTCCAGATTTTTGCAACAGTGCCTTCCGCCGGCATAAACGCACTGTGGGACGCCGGTGGCGAATGGATGAAACTTACATCAAAGTCAGAGGGAAGTGGAAATATCTGTACCGGGCGGTCGATACTGAAGGTCAGACCATCGACTTTTTGCTGACGGCTAAACGGGATGCCGCAGCAGCCCTGCGTTTCTTCCGCAAAGCCATTCGCCACCACGGTGCACCTGAGGTCGTGACTGTAGATAAAAGTGGCACCAACACCGCGACTCTGGCCACACTCAATGCCGGTAAATCTGATGAGGAAAGCATTATCATCAGGCAGAGTAAATATCTGAATAACCGGGTGGAACAGGATCACCGAAATATCAAACGACGAATACGTCTGATGCTGGGATTTAAGTCGTTCCGCCGGGCACAGACGCTGCTGGCCGGCATTGAGCTGCTCCACATGATACGTAAAGGGCAGTATCAACATCCGCAAAGTGATGGATTTTCACCTTCAGAACAATTTTATCTTTTGGCTGCCTAAAAAATCGGCAGCGCAACGTTTGCTGGCTTGCATACGCTAATGCGACAGAACCGTTTCTACTATTGAATTATTCTATAAGGGATCCACGGTTTGAAGATCCCTAAAAGATCAAGTATTAGTTAAACACCATACCGCCATCAATGATCAAGGCCTGACCAGTCATGTAGTCAGAATCAGGACTTGCAAGATAGGAAACACAAGCGGCAACATCTTCCGGTTCAGAGATACGGCCCAGAGCAACATTTTTTGCCCATTGCTGCAGACCCCATTCCAGTGACTGACCATTTTCATCAGCGACTTTCTGGGCGATTCCTTCCATCATAGGTGTACGTACAATTCCCGGACAATAAGCATTAACGGTGATTCCATTCTCTGCCAGATCTTTTGCTGCTGTCTGGGTTATGCCGCGAACAGCAAATTTGGTCGCCCCGTAAACAGCTAAATCGGGATTACCAACCTGACCTGCCTGAGATGAGGCATTAATAATTTTCCCAATAATTTCTCCAGCTTTCGCCGGGGTTCTTTCCTTGAAGTGTTTTATTGCTGCCTGAATACCCCAATAAACTCCGCCTACATTAACATCAAAGACCTTATGATAGATTTCCGGGGTTATGTCCTCAATAGGAGTTGTAGGTCCAAGGCCAGCATTGTTGACCATTACATCAACACGACCAAATATCTCAGCGACCTGATCCACTGCGGCAAAAACTTGTTCACGCTGTGCTACGTCAACCACAACAGCTAACGCCTCCCCACCGGCTTCTTCGATAAGTTTAACCGTTTCTTTTGCTGTTTCTCCGTTAAAGTCCAGACTACCAATGCTGAAGCCATCTTTGGCCAAACGTAGAGCCACAGCGCGACCAATCCCCTGACCAGCACCAGTTACTATCGCAACTTTCTTTTGTGTACTCATCTTCATGCCCTCTTCAGATTACATTTAACGATCTTTGATATCGAAATAGGAATCGACACGGATAATCTAGACGTATCCGGGCCATTGAGATACTAATTTTGGTTCTGTCTGATCTTGACCCGCCATCTCCGGACAGCTTTTGTATCGGCACTGTTGCAAAAATCTGGAGGTGATAAACTCATCGTCACCTTATGCTGACGGAGCAGCACATGACCCCATTCAA
>NZ_JBYUWC010000034.1:0-28074 GCF_058137865.1 Erwinia sp. 009765445 | reverse complement strand
TTGAATGGGGTCATGTGCTGCTCCGTCAGCATAAGGTGACGATGAGTTTATCACCTCCAGATTTTTGCAACAGTGCCCCTGTATGGTTGGCGCGTTTATGAAGGAAGCGCTGGATGAAACCGTCAGGCACTCCGGCGTCCCGGAATAAGCCGCCAAGGCGATGCTGTACGGGCATATTCAGATTGCGCTGGCCGTGGCTTTCCGTGCGACGAACCCGTTCTCGGATGCCTGCATGATCGCCATGGAATATGGTCGTGAGAAGATCGTTAAGCCGGACTGGAAGCAGATTTTCGATCAGAAAGAGCTCGATATCGTGATTGCGCGGATGCTGAAAATTGACGCAATTCGTCGTTAATTGTGACCAGTATCAGCCACCCGGGGGCAATCATTGGCCGATCGGGCGATGAAAATGGTATAAATCCGGTATTGCCAGAGCGCAACGGCGGCCTTCAGTCCACCCGAGCGCCTGAAGCGCTGGCACCTTAACCAGACTGACGTTTAAGAGAACCCGGATGGACAAAAACTCGCCTTCTCAGGATACAGAACTGCTGACGGAAATCGCCGTCGCTTATTATCAGGATGAAATCACCCAGGAAGAGATCGCGCGTAAGTTCGGCATTTCCCGCATCAAGGTCGGGCGACTGCTGAAGCGGGCCAAGGAAGAGGGCATCGTTGAGATCAACGTTCGCTATCATCCTGTGTTCAGTATGCGTATGGAGCAGCAGCTGCTGGAACGTTTCCCCTTACAACGTGCGCTGATCGCGCTGGATCATCAGGATGATGAAGAGCAGCGGCGCCAGGTTGCAGCGCTGGTTTCCATGCACCTTTCCCAGACGCTGAAGGACAACGCCGTTGTGGCGGTTGGCCAGGGGCGTAATGTGGCGGCAGTGGCCGATCATCCTGGCAGCGTGCCGACGCGCAATTGTCACTTTATCAGCGGCATCGGTGGTACCCACCGTCCCGGTGATGCAATCAATGCCGATCATATCAGCCGCCGGATGGCGAAGAAATTTGGTGGGATCAGCGAAACGCTGTATGCACCGGCCTATGTGGAAAACCGTGCGCTGAAAGAGGCGTTTATGCAGAACGGCACCATTAAGGAGACGCTGGACCGCGCGCGGAAAGCGGATGTGGCGCTGGTCGGGATTGGGGATATGAACGAGAACAGCTATATGGTGAAGCTGGGCTGGTTCACGCCGCACGAAATTCTGGATGCACACCTGAATCAGGGCGTGACGGGGGATGTGGCGGGTTATGATTTCTTTAACACGCAGGGTGAGCACGTCGACACGGTGATGAATGACCGGGTGATTGGCCTGAGCATTGAAGAGCTGCGCAAAATCCCTTGCGTGATTGCGATAGCCTCAGAGAACACCAAGGCGATGGCAATTCTCGGCGCGTTGCGGACTGGCGCGATCGATATTATTGCCAGCTCGGCGCAAAATATCCGCACGCTGTTGAATATGACTAAGTAGTTCTGAAATTTGGCCTGCTTCAAGTTTTTCGTCCTGCTCTCGCTTTTATACTGGCTCGTTTACACCCTCCAGATAAAACGAAAGGATCTTGCTAATGGACGAACAACTGAAGCAGAGCGCTCTCGATTTTCATCAATACCCGGTTCCGGGAAAAATTCAGGTCTCTCCCACTAAACCTCTGGCCACACAGCGCGACCTGGCGCTGGCTTACTCTCCCGGCGTGGCAGCGCCCTGTCTGGAAATTGCCGCAGACCCGCTGGCCGCCCATAAATACACCGCGCGGGGTAACCTGGTGGCGGTGGTTTCCAACGGCACGGCGGTGCTGGGACTCGGTAATATCGGCGCGCTGGCCGGTAAGCCGGTGATGGAAGGGAAGGGCGTCCTGTTTAAAAAATTCGCCGGTATTGATGTGTTCGATATCGAAATTGACGAAACGGACCCCGACAGGCTGATTAACGTGGTGGCGGCACTGGAGCCGACATTTGGTGGTATCAACCTGGAAGATATCAAAGCGCCGGAATGCTTTTATATTGAGAAAAAGCTGCGTGAAAGAATGAACATCCCGGTATTTCACGACGACCAGCACGGCACCGCCATTATCTGTACTGCGGCGGTAATGAATGGACTGAGAGTGGTGAAAAAGACCTTCTCCGATGTCCGGCTGGTGGTCTCCGGAGCAGGGGCTTCGGCCATTGCCTGTATGAACCTGCTGGTGGCGCTGGGGATGCAAAAGCGCAATATCGTGGTTTGCGACTCCAAAGGCGTCATTTACCAGGGGCGCGAGCAGAACATGGCCGAAACCAAAGCGGCCTATGCGGTGCCGGACAGCGGCAAGCGCACGCTGGATGATGTTATTGCAGGTGCGGATATCTTTCTTGGCTGTTCCGGACCGGGCGTCATGAAGCCAGAAATGGTGAAGAAAATGGCTCGCGACCCGCTGATCCTTGCGCTGGCCAATCCGGAGCCGGAAATCCTGCCCCCGCTGGCGAAAGAGGTGCGGCCGGATGCGATTATCTGCACCGGGCGTTCCGACTATCCCAACCAGGTTAACAACGTGCTGTGCTTCCCGTTCATTTTCCGCGGTGCGCTGGACGTTGGGGCCACCGCAATAAATGAAGAGATGAAGCTGGCGGCAGTGCATGCCATTGCCGAGCTGGCGCTGGCCGAGCAGAGCGACGTGGTGGCTTCAGCCTATGGCGACCAGGAGCTGTCGTTTGGTCCGGATTATCTGATCCCAAAACCTTTCGATCCCCGTCTGATCGTGCAGATCGCTCCGGCAGTGGCGCAAGCCGCCATGGACTCCGGCGTGGCAACGCGGCCGATTGAGGATATGGATGCCTACCGCGAGAAGCTCACCGAGTTCGTTTATAAAACCAACCTGTTTATGAAGCCTATTTTTTCGCAGGCGCGCAAAGATCCCCGGCGGGTGGTACTGGCGGAAGGTGAGGAAGCCCGCGTGCTGCATGCCACTCAGGAACTGATCGGTCTCGGGCTGGCGAAGCCGGTGCTGATTGGCCGCCCCAGCGTGATTGAGATGCGGCTGAAAAAGCTTGGGCTGAAGATCGAAGCGGGTAAGGATTTTGAAGTGGTGAACAATGAGTCCGATCCGCGTTTCAAAGCCTACTGGAACGAGTATTACCAGATTATGAAGCGTCGCGGTGTGTCGCCGGAGCAGGCACAGCGAGCGGTAATCGGTAACCCGACGCTGATCGGTGCGATCATGGTTCATCGGGGCGAGGCGGATGCGCTGATCTGCGGCACTATTGGCGACTACAAAGAGCATTATGAGGTGATCGAAAAGCTGTTCGGCTTCCGTGAGGATGTGAAGGTTGCTGGTGCGATGAATGCGCTGCTGCTGCCAAGCGGTAACACCTTTATCGCTGATACCTACGTTAACGAAGATCCCACACCGGAACAGCTGGCGGAACTGACCTTAATGGCGGCGGAAACGGTACGTCGTTTCGGGATTGAACCGAAAGTGGCGCTGCTTTCCCACTCCAGCTTTGGCAGCTCCAACTCCTCGGCGGCCTGCAAAATGCGCCAGACGCTGGCGCTGGTGCAGGCTAAAGCACCCGAACTGGAAATTGACGGCGAAATGCATGGCGATGCTGCGCTGGTGGAGAGTATTCGCCAGGATCTGATGCCGGACAGTCCGCTGAAAGGTTCGGCTAATATCCTGATTATGCCCAACGTTGAGGCGGCGCGGATCAGCTACAACCTGCTGAGGGTTTCCAGTTCGGAAGGGGTGACCGTGGGGCCGGTGCTGATGGGTATCGCTAAACCGGTACACGTGCTGACGCCGATTGCCTCGGTACGGCGGATCGTCAATATGGTGGCGTTAGCGGTGGTGGAGGCGCAGAGCGGGCCTCTTTAATGCTGGAGATTTAAAGGCAGTAAAGACTCAGTGCAGGCACGGGGAACATAAGCCGCTCATAAAGACGCAAAAAGCGTCGTCCGTGGCAGCTCGACTCGTGCCGTCCATGGCACGAGACGCTTTATTCCCGGCTTGTATTCCCCGTGCTTTAAGCTTCTGAGTTGTTTGTGTGGAAGGCTCTAAGTTCGCTTTCTTTCAAATCCACTCTCTGACCGGCAGGAAGTCGCTGTATAGCGCGGCTTCCGGCGTGCCCGGCTCCGGCCGATAATCATATTCCCAGCGCACCAGCGGCGGCATCGACATCAGGATGGATTCGGTGCGGCCACCGGTCTGCAGACCAAACAGCGTGCCGCGATCCCACACCAGATTAAACTCCACATAGCGTCCACGACGATAGAGCTGGAAGTGACGCTCGCGCTCACCCCACGGCAGCGCTTTACGGCGTGCAACCACTGGCAGATAGGCTTTGAGGAAGCCGTCACCCACCGCCTGAGTGAAGCGGAAGCAGTGGTCAAAATCTGGCGTGTTGAGGTCGTCAAAGAACAGGCCGCCGATGCCGCGCTGCTCGTTGCGGTGTTTGATAAAGAAATAGTCGTCACACCATTTTTTATAGCGCGGGTAGACGTCTTCACCAAACGGCTGGCACAGGTCCGCAGCGGTCTGATGCCAGTGCACGGCATCTTCAGTAAAGCCGTAGTAAGGCGTCATATCGAAGCCGCCGCCAAACCACCACACCGGATCGGCTCCCGGCTTCTCGGCGATAAAGAATCGCACGTTGGCATGACTGGTTGGAACAAAGGGATTTTCAGGGTGGATCACCAGCGACACGCCCATCGCTTCAAAGCTGCGGCCTGCCAGTTCGGGACGGTGCGCCGTGGCTGAAGCTGGCATCTGGTCGCCATGCACGAGCGAGAAGTTAACCCCAGCCTGTTCGAAAACGGCACCATTGCGCAGGACACGACTGCGCCCGCCACCGCCACCTTCACGGGTCCAGCTGTCTTCATCAAATCCGGCGCGGCCATCAGCCTGAGCCAGCTGCTGGCAAATCTGGTCCTGTAAACCCATCAGGAACTGTTTAACCTGGGCGATATCGGGTGCGTTCATGGCATAACCTTGGCTTTAAATTAACGCGCGCAGTATACGTCAAAAAGGCTTAGCCGGGGCGGCGGTTATTGGCATCAAACTCATTAAAGTAGCCAACAATCCCGTCAACAATCGCTCTGGCAATCTTCTGGCGGAAGGCCGTGGTGCCCAGCAGGCGCTCTTCCGACGGGTTGGTAATAAATGATGTTTCCACCAGAACCGACGGGATTGACGGAGATTTCAGCACCGCAAAAGCGGCCTGTTCCGTGTGCTGGCTGTGCAGGTGATGCACAGGATGGATCTGGTTCAGTACATGTTTGCCCAGCGTCAGGCTGTTTTTAATGGTATCGGTCTGCACCAGGTCGAACAGCACCTGTTGCAGATAGTGATCTTTCTCAGCCGCTTTCACGCCACCGACATCATCCGCCGCGTTTTCACGCTGAGAAAGATAACGCGCCATGCTGCTGCTGGCACCACGGTTAGACAGCGCAAACACCGACGCGCCGTTGGCATCCGGGCTGGTAAAGCCATCAGCATGGATTGACATAAACAAGTTAGCGCCGTGCTGATGCGCAATCTCCACCCGCTCGCCTAGCGGAATAAAGTGGTCGGTCTCGCGCGTCAGGCGTGCCTCAATATGTGGGTGAGTGCTGAGCATATGGCGAATATGGTTAGCGATCTCCAGTACCACATGCTTCTCTTCCGATCCCTCTTCGCCAACCGCGCCGGAATCAATCCCGCCGTGGCCAGGGTCTATCATGACAATCTTTTTGCCATTTGCGGGCGGTGGCGGCGGGGTGTGAGCTTTGCTGCGGGAAGCGGTGAGCTGCAGCGTGGCATTTTCTTCCTTAGCCCTGACCGATCTGTTGGCCAGCAATGCCAGCGCCAGACCAGAAAGTAAAAGGTTGCGGCGGGTGGTCAGTGGGGTCATCGGGCCAAATTTTTTCATTACTCTTCCTCAGGGCACAAAGTGCTTATTGTTATATCGTAACAATCGTGCTGCGGCGAGAAGGGAACTATTTCAACTTTTTACTTTTTATTTCAGCGCGCTAACAGGACAGGCTGCCTTTTTTCGCTATTAATCCGCCCGGAGACTTGCACCGGCGAAGGAAAGCGTGATAATCAGCAAATTGTGGTTAACATCTGGGGTAACGCCATGGAAATCCGCGTATTTAGCCAGGACGATTTTGAAGAAGTGATCACCCTCTGGGAGCGTTGCGATTTGTTACGCCCGTGGAACGATCCTGAAATGGACATCGAGCGTAAGCTCAATCATGATCCTGATCTGTTCCTGGTGGCGGTGGTCGGCGGTGAAATTGTCGGCACGCTGATGGGCGGTTACGACGGGCATCGCGGATCGGCCTATTATCTGGGCGTACACCCTGATTACCAGGGGCGGGGCTTCGCCAATGCGCTGATTAACCGGCTTGAGAAGAAGCTGATTGCGCGGGGCTGCCCGAAAATCCACGTGATGGTGCGTGAAGAAAACGATGCGGTGCTGGGCTTTTACGAAAAGCTCGATTATGAAATGCAGGACAGCGTGCTGCTCGGAAAACGCCTGATTGAAGATCGCGAATATTAACTGGCCGGGTGGCGAAGCGTCGCCCGGTTTTTCCCTCCTGTGAGCTGATGAACCTGACTTACTCCCCCGATGATTACGATGCCCGTGGCCAGCTGAAGCTGCCGGTGGGCTTCTGGATAATTCTGCTGTTACAGGCCCGAACCTGGGTGCTGTTTGTGATGGCGGGCGCCTCCAAACAGCAGGGCGCAACGCTGCTGGAGCTGTTTTATCCTGACACACGTGCTTTCTGGATTGGCCTGGGATTAGGTATTCCTGCGACGCTGGGGCTGCTGCTGACCGGTTATCGCCAGCGCCTGCCGCGTCTGTGGCAGGCATGGCACTGGGTGCTGTGCCTGGCGCTGGTGGCGATAGTGTTGCTGCAAGCCATCATGATCTGGCTGGGCGACGATCAATACTCGCCGCTGGTGATTCTGATCACCGTTTTTGACCTGCTGGGCCTTGCCTACCTGACAATGAGCCGCCGATTAAAAGACTGTTTTAGCCCGGACCTGAATGGCGAATAAAACTTTTTGCCGGAACGGGACTCCAACCAGTTCGATAACCTTTTCATCCTTCAGGTTGCAGATGCGTTCGCTGGGAGTAACCTGAAGTATTCTGAGGACAAAATTTGCCTACTATGACAGGAGTTGTAATGAAAACTGTTCGCCCGTTAGCGATTGCCGCCGCTTTACTGCTGGCCGGCTGTGCCAGTTCGGGCACCTCCACGGGATCTGACAGAGGGGCCACCTGGTGGAATCCACTGACTTATTCCTGGTCCAGCCTGGCACCGTGGCACTGGTTTGGCTCTTCTCTGAAAGTGACCGAGCAGGGTGTGGGCAAAGTGAATGGAAGCACCGCGATGAACGAAGAAGCCATCAGCGATGGGCTGAGCGGAAATTACAACGTGCGGAAGGGGATGCGTGGCGAAAACGGCGGTGTGGTGACCTTCTTTCAGGCCGTCAGTGAAAAGCAGGTTAAAGTTGAAGTGACCGGCGAAGCGACGGTCAGCCGGATTGACGTCACGGACAGCACCATCCCCACCGCTGACGGCAAAATAGTCGGCACGCCTTTCAGCGATCTCTACAGCAAGGCGTTTGGTTCCTGTCAGAAAGGCACAGGCAGCGACCGTGATGGCGTGGAGTGTAAAGCGCCGGGCAGCCAGCATATCAGCTACGTGTTCAGCGGCGAATGGCACGGTCCTGATGGCCTGCTGCCGTCCGATGAAACGCTGAAAAAATGGACCATCAGCAAAATAATCTGGCGTAAGTAAATCCTCTCCGGGCCGCTTTCCGGCGGCCCGACAACATCCGTCCAGTAATCCCCTAATCTTTGTGATCGGACAAGATAGCCACACTAACATCGGGTATGATATGCAGCAGTTCCCGTCAGGGATAAAGATACTCAGGAGAAGACCCGAATGTCCCAGATTCAGAGCGGCATTTTGTTAGAACACCGCCGTTTTGCCATTTATCTCGAAGCAATTGTTCAGGGTGATATGGCTGCCCTGCGTAGCGGTACGCACGCTTTTCTTTTGCAGCTGGCCGAGCTTCAGCAAAAATTTCCCGATGCGGGACTGGGTGCAGTGGTGGCCTTCGGAAGCGCTGTGTGGCATGACCTTAACTCTGCGGGTACTCCTTCAGAGCTGAAAGATTTCCAGCCCATGGGCAAAGGTATGGCACCGGCCACGCAACGTGACCTGCTGATCCATATCCAGTCGCTGCGTCATGACGTAAACTTCAGCGTTGCGCAGGCTGCCCTCAGCGCGTTTGGCGACGCTATCCGCATTGCAGAAGAGACTCACGGTTTTCGCTGGGTGGAAGATCGCGATCTCAGCGGTTTCGTTGACGGCACTGAAAACCCGCAGGGTGAGCAGCGTGAGGCCGTGGCGATTATCGCTGATGGAGAGAACGCGGGCGGCAGCTACGTATTCAGCCAGCGCTGGGAGCATAATCTGAAGATGTTCAACCGCATGACAGTGAATAAGCAGGAACAGATCATTGGCCGCACCAAAGAGAGCAATGAAGAGCTGGAAGGGGATGATCGCCCGGAGACATCACATGTCAGCCGCGTGGACCTGAAAGAGAACGGCAAAGGACTGAAGATCCTGCGCCAAAGCCTGCCTTACGGCACCGCCAGCGGCACCCACGGCCTGTTCTTCCTTGCCTATTGCGCCACGCTGCACAACATTGAGCAGCAACTGCTGAGCATGTTTGGCGAAACCGACGGCAAGTTCGATGCCATGCTGCGCTTCACTAAACCAGTCAGCGGCAGCTATTTCTATGCGCCCTCGTTGGCACAGCTGGCAGCGCTGTAATTGTTTTATGCCGCAGGGCGGATTCAATGCCAAACTGCGGCTAACGGGTATTTTTCAGACCGCTGGCCTTTATGAACACTCACGCTTCATTTCCCATCTACTGCATAAACAATTCCACTCGCTTATAGCTTTTTAAACTTCTAAATCACCAAACGGTATATAAAACCGTTACTGTTTTTAGTGGGGTTATAAATAAACTGATTGCTCTTCGGGCCGTGGGCCAGGCTGTCTTTCAGGGTGCAAAATGACGTTACCGATAATGAAAAAGTTCCTCAGTGGGGCGGCTTTTACCGTGCTTCTTGCCGGTTCTGCTCAGGCTACCGAGCTGCTCAACAGCTCTTATGACGTCTCTCGCGAGCTGTTTGTCGCCCTGAATGCGCCTTTTGAACAGCAGTGGGCCGCTCAGAATAATGGTGATAAGCTGACGGTCAGGCAGTCACATGCCGGTTCTTCCAAACAGGCGCTGGCGATTTTGCAGGGGCTGAAGGCGGATGTGGTGACCTACAACCAGGTGACTGACGTGCAGATTTTGCATGACCGCGGCAATCTGATCCCGGCAGACTGGCAACAGCGCCTGCCGAATAACAGCTCACCGTTTTACTCCACCATGGCTTTCCTGGTGCGGAAGGGCAATCCAAAAAATATTCACAGATGGGACGACCTGGTCCGGAGCGACGTGAAACTGGTCTTCCCGAATCCGAAAACCTCCGGTAACGGTCGTTACACCTATCTGGCCGCATGGGGTGCAGCGGATAAAGCTGATGGTAAAGATAAAGCCAAAACCGAAAAGTTTATGACCCAGTTCCTGAAAAACGTCGAAGTGTTCGACACCGGTGGCCGTGGCGCTACCACGACGTTTGTGGAGCGCGGGCAGGGCGATGTGCTGATCAGTTTTGAATCAGAAGTGAACAACATCCGCAATCAGTACGCCAAAGACGGCTACGAAGTGGTTGTGCCGAAAACCAATATTCTTGCCGAATTCCCGGTGGCGTGGATCGATAAAAATATCGCGGCTAACCACACGGAGAAAGCGGCCAAAGCCTACCTGAACTATCTCTACAGCCCGGAAGCTCAGAAGATCATCACGCAATATTACTACCGCGTGAACAATCCTGAACTGATGGCGCAGCAGAAAGAGCGTTTCCCGCCGGTCGAACTTTTCCGCGTCGAAGAGGCTTTTGGCCGCTGGGATCAGGTGATGAAAACCCAGTTTGCCAGCGGTGGCGAGCTGGATAAGTTGTTAGCAGCGGGACACCAGTAATGTTTGCCACCAAGAGTAAGCGCGTGTTGCCTGGCTTTGGTATCAGCCTGGGCAGCAGCCTGTTTTTCACCTGTTTGATCCTGTTACTGCCGATCAGCGCGCTGCTGATGCAGTTGTCAAACATGACCCTGGCACAGTACTGGGAAGTGGTGACCAATCCGCAGATGGTTGCGGCCTATAAAGTCACCCTGCTGTCGGCGGGCGTGGCGTCAGTCTTCAATGCGTTTTTCGGCTTGCTGATGGCCTGGATCCTCACGCGCTACCGTTTTCCCGGCCGCGCGCTGCTGGACGGTCTGATGGACCTGCCTTTTGCGCTGCCCACTGCCGTAGCGGGCCTGACGCTGGCAGGGCTGTTCTCCGTTAACGGGTGGTATGGTCAGTGGCTGGCGCAGTTTGATATCAAAGTTTCTTACACCTGGCTCGGGATTGCCGTGGCAATGGCGTTCACCAGCATTCCTTTTGTGGTGCGCACCGTGCAGCCGGTACTGGAAGAGCTGGGACCGGAATACGAAGAAGCAGCTGAAACTCTCGGAGCCAGCCCGTTTCAGAGCTTCCGGCGTGTGGTGCTGCCGGAAGTGGCTCCGGCCCTGCTGGCAGGAACGGCGCTGTCATTCACTCGCAGCATTGGCGAGTTTGGCGCGGTGATCTTTATCGCCGGTAACATCGCCTGGAAAACGGAAGTGACTTCACTGATGATTTTTGTGCGCCTGCAGGAGTTTGACTATCCGGCCGCCAGCGCCATCGCTTCGGTAATCCTGGCCGCCTCGCTGATCCTGCTGTTTGCGATTAACACCTTACAGAGCCGCTTTGGCCGTCGTCTGGGAGGTCACTAATGGCTGACGTTACCGAACTGAAAGGCTTACGCAGCCGCCCCAACTGGAGCAAGTGGATCCTGATAACGCTCGGGATACTGATCTCCTTTGGTCTGCTGGTCGTGCCGATGATTGCCATTTTCGCCAGTGCCTTTGCCGATGGCATTGGCGCGATGTTCAGCAACCTGAAAGATGGCGATATGCTGCATTCGATCGGGATGACGGTGCTGATGGCGCTGATTACCGTGCCGGTAAACCTGGTGTTTGGTACGCTGCTGGCCTGGCTGGTGACGCGCTTTACCTTCCCGGGTCGCCAGCTGCTGCTGACGCTGTTTGATATTCCTTTTGCCGTGTCGCCGGTGGTGGCAGGGCTGATGTATCTGCTGTTCTGGGGCGTCAACGGCCCTGCCGGCGGCTGGCTGGATGCCCATAACATTCAGCTGATGTTCTCCTGGCCAGGCATGGCGATGGTGACCATTTTTGTCACCTGTCCGTTTGTGGTACGTGAGCTGGTGCCGGTGATGCTCAGCCAGGGCAGCAACGAAGATGAAGCCGCCGTGCTGCTGGGGGCTTCCGGCTGGAAGATGTTCTGGCGTGTCACTCTGCCAAACATCCGCTGGGCGTTGCTGTACGGGCTGGTGCTGACCAATGCCCGCGCAATTGGTGAATTTGGTGCGGTCTCGGTGGTATCGGGATCGATTCGCGGCGAGACCTACACGCTGCCATTACAAGTTGAATTGCTGCATCAGGATTACAACACCGTGGGCGCATTTACCGCTGCGGGCTTGCTGACTCTGATGGCAGTTGTCACACTGTTTCTGAAAAGCGCACTGCAATGGCGTTTAGAGCGCCAGGATGTCCGTTTGCAACAGGAGGGGGAATAATGAGCATTGAAATCGGTAAAATTAACAAATCTTTCGGCCGGACCAGGGTGCTGAATGATATTTCACTGGATATCCCTTCTGGTCAGATGGTGGCGCTGCTGGGGCCGTCCGGCTCCGGGAAAACCACATTGCTGCGCATTATCGCGGGTCTGGAAAGCCAGAACAGCGGTCGCCTCAGCTTCCACGGCAAAGACGTGACCCAGGTGCATGCCCGGGACCGTCAGGTTGGTTTCGTTTTCCAACACTACGCGCTGTTCCGCCATATGACGGTGTTCGAAAACATCGCCTTCGGCCTGACCGTGCTGCCGCGCCGTGAGCGTCCTTCAGCCGCAGCGATCAAAGAGAGAGTGACCCGTCTGCTGGAGATGGTGCAGCTCAGCCATCTGGCTGGCCGCTTCCCTGCACAGCTGTCTGGTGGCCAGAAGCAGCGGGTGGCGCTGGCCCGTGCGCTGGCGGTGGAACCGCAAATCTTGCTGCTGGATGAGCCGTTCGGTGCGCTTGATGCTCAGGTGCGTAAAGAGCTGCGCCGCTGGCTGCGTCAGCTTCATGAAGAGCTGAAATTCACCAGCGTATTTGTGACCCATGACCAGGAAGAGGCGATGGAAGTGGCCGATCGCGTGGTGGTGATGAGTCAGGGCAATATCGAACAGGTAGGCACGCCGGATGAAGTCTGGCGTGAACCAGCGACCCGTTTTGTGCTGGAGTTCCTCGGTGAAGTGAACCGTTTCGATGGCGAAGTGAACGGCTCGCAGTTCCACGTTGGTGCTCATCACTGGCCGCTGGGCTACACACCAGCACACCAGGGGCCGGTTGAGCTGTTCCTGCGTCCGTGGGAACTTGACGTAAGCCGCCAGAGCAGCCTGGAGACGCCGCTGCCGGTGCAGGTGCTGGAAGTCAGCCCGCGCGGACACTACTGGCAGATGGTGGTGCAACCGGCAGGCTGGGGCCAGGAACCGGTCACGCTGGTAATGGACGGCGAGCAGACTGCGCCGATCCGCGGTGAGCGCCTGTTTGTTGGTCTGCAGCAGGCGCGCCTGTACAAAGGTGAAACGCCGCTGCGACAGGTTGCCTTTGCGCAAAGTGCCTGATATTTTCTACCGGAACAGGGTCAGGCTTGCCTGACCTTTTTTTGCCAGCTCTTTGGCTCCTTCCAGGAAAATCACACTGTGACAACGCTTGAAAACACCATCGGTAACACGCCGCTGATCAAATTGCAGCGGCTTGCGCCATCCTGCAGTGAAATCTGGCTGAAGCTTGAAGGGAATAATCCCGCCGGTTCGGTGAAAGATCGCGCCGCTTTGTCGATGATACAGCAAGCCGAGCAGCGCGGTGAGATCCGGCCGGGCGACGTGCTGATCGAAGCAACAAGTGGCAATACCGGTATCGCGCTGGCGATGATTGCGGCAATGAAAGGGTATACCCTGAAGCTGCTGATGCCGGAGAATATGAGTATCGAGCGCCAGGCGGCAATGCGCGCCTACGGTGCCGAACTGATCCTCGTCAGCCGTGAACTGGGGATGGAAGGCTCCCGCGACCTGGCAAAAGAGATGCAGGCGCGTGGTGAAGGTAAAGTGCTGGACCAGTTCAACAATCCTGATAATCCGCTGGGCCATTACCTCTCCACTGGGCCGGAAATCTGGCAGCAGTCGGCCGGTAAGCTGACGCACTTTGTCTCCAGCATGGGGACAACCGGCACTATCACCGGTGTGGGACGCTATCTGAAAGAGCAGAGCGACAGAGTGCAAATCGTTGGCCTGCAGCCCGACGAAGGTAGCAGCATTACAGGGATCCGCCGCTGGCCCGTCGCCTATCTGCCGGGCATTTACCGCCCTGAGCTGGTGGACCGGGTGATTGATATGAGTCAGGCAACAGCAGAGGAAACCATGCGGTTACTGGCTCAGCGTGAGGGTATTTTCTGCGGCGTCAGTTCAGGTGGCGCGGTCGCGGGAGCCATACAGATTGCGCAGGAGCAGCCCGGCAGCATTATTGTGGCAATAATTTGCGATCGCGGAGATCGTTATTTATCGACCGGCGTTTACCAGGGTTGAAGCTTAACTCATCAGGAGATGAAGGCTAATTCCTGCACTGTAAGGATTAGGTAAAACAGGCTGCGAATCTTCCCGCGCCGGGTGAAAATAGCGGCTACTTCACTGAGAGATTGCGCATGAAAATTTTACTGGTCGATGACGATCTGGAGCTGGGCACCATGCTCAGCCAGTATCTGATAGCCGAGGGGTTTGATGCCACGCTGGTACTGAGCGGCAAGGCAGGGATTGAGGGAGGCATGTCGGGCGAATACAGCGCGATGATTCTGGACATCATGCTGCCGGACATGAGCGGCATTGACGTGCTGCGACAGGTGCGCCAGAACTGCCGCTTGCCGGTGATTATGCTCACGGCCAAAGGCGATAATATCGACCGCGTAATCGGGCTGGAAATGGGCGCGGATGACTACGTGCCAAAACCGTGTTACCCGCGTGAACTGGTGGCTCGTCTGCGTGCCGTGCTGCGCCGCGTTGAAGAGCAGCCGGTGATTGTTGAGAGCAAAGAACTGGCCTGCTGGGGAGAACTGACCCTGAATCCGGCCACCCGCATCAGCGAGTGGAAAAAGCAGCCCTTCGACTTAACCGCCTCCGAGTTTAACTTGCTGGATCTGCTGCTGCGCTCATCCGATCGCGTGGTGTCAAAAGATGAGCTGTCGGAAAAAGGACTGGGCCGCCCGCGTGAAGCTTACGATCGCAGCGTGGACGTACACATCAGCAATATCCGACAGAAGCTGGCCGCACTGACCCGCGACACCATCACCATTGAAACGGTGCGCAGCATAGGCTATCGCATCCGATGAAAGCAGGATTCCGTGGTTTTCTGTTCTGGAAAATCCTGCTGGGATTCTGGCTGACGTTTCTGATCATGAGCCAGCTGTTATGGCTCGGCTTCCAGCTGTATGGCAAACATCATGAGCCGCCGGAAAACCTGACGGCACGCCGCATCGTCAATCTGCAGATGACCTCGGCCGTTTCCGTCCTGCAGCGGGGAGGGATGGATGCGCTGAATGATATGATGGCGGACTGGTCCCAGAGCGACCGCCGCTTTTTTTCGGTCCAGCTGATGCAGAAACCGCCTCAGGAACTGCCGCGTGGTGACCTCGACCGGGACTTACGGCCCGGCGAATTCCCCAAAGAGGTGATTGAATGGGTGACGGGGGCTGATGGTTTGCAATACCAGTTACGCTATGACGTGCAGGGCCTGCGTGAGGACAGCAAAATGGGTGGCCCACGTCGCAGCTTCCTGAACGTGCCGGAGCCGTTTCTGTTTATCGGTGGGGGAGGGGGACTGTTGTTCAGCCTGTTCCTCGCGTGGAACCTGACCAGACCGATGCGCCAACTGCGTGCAGGGTTCGACCGCGTGTCAAAGGGCGATCTCTCGGTGCGCCTGTTCCCGCAGATGCGCCGCCGTCACGACGAGCTGTCAGTAGTGGCGCAGGATTTTGATTCCATGGTGGAGCGTCTTTCGGTGCTGGTGAAAGCGCGTGAAGAGCTGTTGCATGATGTCTCCCATGAGCTGCGTTCGCCGCTTGCCCGCCTGCAGCTGGCAACCGGATTGGCAAGGCAGACGCCAGAGTCGGTTGGACAGTCGCTGGATCGTATTGATGAAGAAGCCCGCAGGCTGGATAAAATGATCGGTGAGCTACTGACCCTGTCGCGCACCGAACACCAGACCCTGCCGGATGAACAGTATTTCGATCTGCTTGGCCTGCTGGAAGCCGTCGCCAACGATGCCCGTTATGAAGCGCAAATCCCGGGTGTGGAAATTCTGCTTTTTGCCGATAAAAACACGGACTATACGGTCAAAGGGGAAGCGAATTTAATTCGCTCGGCGGTAGAGAACGTGGTGCGTAACGCCCTGCGTTTTTCCCGGCAGGGGCAGCAGGTGAAAATCTCACTGCGTCAGGAAAATGGCTGGCTGACCATCAGCGTCAGCGACCAGGGGCCGGGCGTGGATGCCGATAAACTTTCCAGTATTTTTGACCCTTTTGTGCGGGTCAATTCGCCACTTTCCGGAAAAGGTTACGGGCTGGGATTATCAATTGTCCGCAAGGTATTGCTGGCTCATCAGGGAGAAGTGAGCGCTGTCAACGGGAAGGATGGCGGGCTGGAACTGACGCTTCGTCTGCCACATTGGGTGGTTTAACAGTGCCAGCCGATGCTATTATTCCCGGCTGAAAGCGTTTGTGTTTACGTTCGTGAGGTAGGGAATGAGTAGAGTTGCTCCCAGTAAGCAACAGGAAGTTCAGCGTATTGTTGAAGCCTTGTCGGTGGCGATTGCCCAGCATCGCCTGAAGCCGGGGATGCGGCTGATTGAGGCGCAAATTGTTGAGGTACTTGGGGGCCAACCGTAATCACGTTCAGGCTGCCCTGCAGAGAATGGCGCTGGCGCATATTGTGACCATTGAGCCTAACCGTGGTGCCATGGTTGCCCGGCCTGAAGCCAGTGAAGCCCGCGAAATTTTCATTGCCCGCCGCGCCATCGAAAGCGCGATTATTTCCTGTATTACGCCTCAGGAAATGGTTCGCTGTCAGAACGAACTGGCTGCCCAGCAGCAGGCTGAAAAGAGCGCCATCGAACGTGCGGACCGTCGTGAGATCGTTCGCGAACTGAGTCAGTTTCACCTGCTGTTGGCCAACATCAGCGGCAATAAGGTACTCAGTGAAATCCTCGCTAACCTGATGGTGCGCAGCTCGCTGATTGTCGCGCTGTACCAACGTAACGATATCCCATCCTGCCAGTGCGATGAACATAGTCAGATTGTCACGGCATTGCAGGCCGGGGATCTGATGAAAGCTCAGGCGGCGATGATTGAGCATCTGGATGAACTGGAACAGCAGCTGGATCTGAAGGAAACCGTTGCGGATTCTCTGAGCCTGCGTGATGCGCTGGGCACATTCAGCTGAACGTACCAGATGTCGGACATCAGGCTGAAACCCGATCCGCAGGCATAAAAAAAGCCCCCTGATTACTCAGAAGGCTTCAGCAGGCTTTCGCGGATTACTTTCTGATGCGGATAACCGGGGTTTCGCCCACGATCACGCTACCAGTCAGTTTCACCAGCTCTTTGATCTCATCCATGTTCGAGATCACAACCGGCGTCAGCGTAGATTTCGCTTTTTCTTCGAGCAGCGGCAGATCGAATTCGATGACCACGTCACCTTTCTTCACTTTCTGCCCTTCTTCAGCGATACGCTTGAAACCTTCGCCTTTCAGCTCAACCGTATCAATGCCGAAGTGGACAAACAGCTCAATGCCGTTGTCAGACTCGATGGAAAAGGCATGATTGGTTTCGAAGATTTTACCGATGGTGCCATCGACCGGCGCTACCATTTTATTGCCAGTAGGTTTGATAGCGATACCGTCGCCAACAATTTTCTCCGCAAACACCACATCCGGTACGTCTTCGATATTGACGATTTCACCGGACAGCGGTGCTACGATCTCAATGGCTCCAGATGCGGTATCTGAATTATTGCCAAAAAGTTTTGAAAACAAACCCATGATCTTCTCCTAAGCAGTAATTTTGGGCCAGCGTCACCAGATATCAGCAGAGTGTTTTTTCTTCAATGAACTTGTTGACCAGGTTCATTAACTCTTCCGCTGTCGGTTGAGCCAGAGCCTGCTCCGCTAATGCCTTCGCATCTTCGAAATTCGTATTCCGAATGATTTTCTTGATGCGCGGGATAGAAATGGCACTCATGCTGAATTCGTCCAGCCCCATTCCCAGTAACAGTAGTGTAGCACGTTCATCGCCAGCCAGCTCACCACACATGCCGGTCCATTTGCCTTCAGCATGAGATGCATCAATAACTTGCTTGATCAGCGTCAGCACCGATGGGGTCATTGGGTTGTACAGATGAGAGATCAGGTCGTTACCACGGTCCACCGCCAGCGTGTACTGGGTCAGGTCGTTGGTGCCGATACTGAAGAAATCGACTTCTTTAGCCAGATGGTGGGCAATTGCGGCTGAAGCAGGTGTTTCCACCATAATGCCGGCCTCAATGCTCTCGTCAAAGGCTTTGCCTTCTTCGCGCAGCTGCGCTTTCAGTTTTTCCAGCTCGGCTTTCAGCGTGCGGACTTCTTCCACGGAGATTACCATCGGGAACATGATGCGCAGCTTGCCAAAGGCAGAGGCACGCAGGATAGCGCGCAGCTGAGCATGCAGAATTTCCGGACGGTCCATGGCGATACGGATTGCACGCCAGCCGAGGAACGGGTTGTCTTCTTTTGGCAGGTTCATGTACGGCAGATCTTTGTCACCACCGATATCCATGGTGCGTACGATCACCGCCTGCTGACCCATGGCTTCCGCCACGGCTTTATAGGCCTGGAACTGCTCTTCTTCGGTCGGCAGAGCATCGCGGTCCATAAACAGGAATTCAGTACGGTACAGGCCGACACCTTCGGCGCCGTTACGCTCTGCGCCTGCGACGTCACGCACGGTACCTATGTTGGCGCACACTTCCACCTGATGGCCGTCCAGCGTGATGGCTGGCAGATCCTTCAGTTTGGCGAGGTCGTTTTTCTCGGTCACGTACTGATTGTGGATCGCCTTCAGTTCGTCGATTTTGTCCTGAGACGGATTCACGTAAATGTTGTTATTTACGCCGTCGAGGATCAGAAAATCGCCGTTCTTGACCTGAGTGGTGACATCGCCGGTACCGACGATGGCTGGCAACTCCAGAGAGCGTGCCATGATCGAGGTGTGAGAAGTCCTGCCACCCAGATCGGTAATAAAGCCCAGCACCTTGTCCAGGTTAAGCTGTGCGGTCTCTGATGGCGTGAGATCTTTTGCAACCAGCAGCACCTCATCAGCGATAGCGCTGAGGTCAACAATGTGCAGGCCCAGAATGTTCTGCAGCAAACGCTTACCGATGTCGCGTACGTCAGCCGCACGCTCTTTCAGGTATTCGTCATCCAGCTCTTCCAGCGCCTTGGCCTGGCCTTCAATCACAGAGAAAGCGGCCGCGTCGGCAGAAGCCAGATCGTCTTTAATCAGGGCTATGATTTCCTGTTCCAGCTCTTCATCTTCCAGCAACATAATGTGGCCTTCGAAGATGGCTTCTTTCTCTTCACCGAAAGTTTCTCCGGCTTTGATTTTGATCGCTTCCAGCTGCGCGGCAGCTTTGCTACGACCATCAAGAAAACGCTGAACTTCCTGCTCAACCTGGTCGGCAGAAATCTTTTTCCGGTTGATGACTATCTCATCTTCTTTCAGCAGAAGCGCTTTACCAAAAGCGATGCCCGGTGATGCTAAAATGCCTGAAATCATAACCCTACCTTTTTAATAACGGTCGACTGCCAGGGCAATCGTTCCGGAAACTGTCGGCCAAATCCACTCAGCGAGCCGGTCACGCAAATGATGATTGCAACACGCTGACTACAGTCGTCTGGCACCGTGGGGTACTTTACGAAAGCAACAACGCGGACATTCTGTCCGCGATCAATATGTTTGCAAAAATTTGCCTGAAAGGCCGCGCGTGAAAAAAGGCGCTTATTCGAGCTCTGCCATCAGTTTGACCAGGTGCTCAACGGCTTTCTGCTCGTCTTCACCTTCCGCAGACAGGGTCACTACGGTGCCCTGAGTCAGACCCAGAGTCTGCAGCTTGAACAGGCTTTTTGCGCTGGCTGATTTACCGTTAGAGGTCACGGTGATTTCAGAGGCAAAGGCTTTAGCTTCTTTCACGAACTGAGCAGCAGGGCGGGTGTGCAGACCGTTAGGTGCGGTAATGGTAACTTCTTGCTGGAACATTATGTTTCCCCAACTTAATTTGGTTTGGTGTTGTCGTTCTAAAGTCTAGCCTGGTGGCATGACTTTAGCCTGGATGTGTCGCGCTGGCCTGCGTACGAAGACGCGCCAAAAAATGCGCTGGTAAAAGGTCGGGAGGCGACGGGCTAAAACCGGTGATTTCGGACTCGCGTTTCCCTATCCCATTATGCCGCGATTTGCGTTGCCGCGCCAAACCAGTAAATCGATTCAGCTTGATCCATTTCACGCAGCGATTAATTTTGTGGATCGAAATAATTGGGTGCTTAGATACCAGACTGTCACGGGTAAAAGCAATCTACAGGGTGACAAAAGTTTGATGTAGTCCACAAAAAAGCACCCGTTTGGGTGCTTTTTTAGACTAATCCGCACTAATGGCGTTACTGTTGCAATTCTTTCTCAGTGAAGAGATCGGCGAACAGAGCAGTACTCAGGTAACGCTCGCCAGAAGAGGGCAGGATCACCACAATATTCTTGTTCGCGAAGGCTTCGTCTTCCTGTAATTTCAGCGCGGCCGCAACGGCAGCACCGGAAGAAATCCCGGCCAGAATGCCTTCTTCTTCCATCAGACGACGGGCAGTAGAAATTGACTCTTCATTGGTGATAGCCACCACGCGGTCGACCAGATTCAGATCCAGGTTACCCGGGATGAACCCTGCGCCGATGCCCTGAATTTTGTGTGGGCCAGGTTTGATCTCTTCACCCGCCAGCGCCTGAGCGATAACCGGAGAATCCGTTGGCTCCACGGCCACGGTGATCAACTCTTTCTTCCCTTTGGTGTTTTTGATGTAACGGCTGACGCCGGTCAGCGTACCCCCGGTACCCACACCAGCGATAAACACGTCCACTTCACCGTCGGTATCTTCCCAGATTTCAGGGCCGGTGGTTTTTTCATGGATTTCCGGGTTTGCCGGATTGCTGAATTGCTGCAGCAGCACAAATTTGTCCGGATCGCTGGCGACAATCTCTTCCGCTTTAGCGATGGCGCCTTTCATGCCTTTCGCACCTTCGGTCAGCACCAGGTTTGCGCCCAGCGCTTTCAGCAGCTTGCGGCGCTCAACGCTCATGGTTTCCGGCATAGTCAGGGTCAGCTTGTAGCCACGCGCTGCTGCCACATAGGCCAGCGCAATCCCGGTGTTACCACTGGTTGGCTCAACCAGTTCCACGCCCGGTTTCAGAATGCCACGTTTCTCCGCGTCCCAAATCATATTGGCACCGATACGGCATTTAACGCTGAAGCTGGGGTTGCGGGATTCCACTTTTGCCAGAATGCGACCGTTACCGATGCGGTTCAGTCGAACCAGCGGCGTATGACCGATTGTTAACGAGTTGTCTTCGTAGATCTTGCTCATAGCCCGTCCTTAACTGTATGAAATATTGGGAACGCTAAGAGCATACCCCGTTGAGTTTTTCCTGGAAGTAAAGAAATCGTATATATATATGTTATGCAGCAATAAGGGCTAATCAAAAGGCATAAGCCTTAATTCACCCGGCCCAGCGTACTGCGGTAACGGTCAACCCACATCGCCGTGGCACCACAAACGGCCACTGGCATGATCGCCAGGTTAAGAATCGGAATCATCGTAAACAAACTCACCAGCGCGCCAAACTGCATGTTGTCGGTTTTGTGTCTTTTAAGCGCACTGCGCATCTCACGGAAGCTCACTTTGTGGTTATCAAAGGGGTAATCACAGTACTGGATAGCCAGCATCCAGGCGCTGAACAGGAACCACAACAACGGTGCCACCGTCTGACCAAAACCGGGAATGAAATAGAGCAGCAGTAAAACAACTGCCCTTGGCAGATACCATGCCAGTTTCTGCCACTCTCGCTTCATGATGCGGGGCAGATCTTTCACCATGCCAGCCCAGCCACTGTCTGGCAGCGGTTTGCCCGTCAGCCTGCCTTCAAGTTGTTCCGCCAGCAGCCCGCAGAACGGCGCGGCTATCCAGTTAGCGACGGTTGAGAAAAAATAGCTGAACACCAGCAGAATGGAGATCACCGTCAGTGGCCACAGCAGATAGCTGAGCCACTGTAGCCAGCCAGGCACGTAAGACATCAGCGCGGGCATCCAGTTGCCCAATTGCCAGAACAGCCAGATAAAAGCGCCCCCCATCAGCAGAATGTTCACCAACAAAGGGATGATAACGAAACGTCGGATACCCGGCAGGCGGATCAGCTTCCAGCCCTGGGAAAAATAGTGGATACCATTGGCAGATGGTGGAGTAGGGGATTGGATCATGTCCTGCTTTCCTCAAATTGCGACCTTGCGACGCTATCATAACTCAGCCATTTACGCTGACCAGTGGGGTTTTGGACGAAAAAACAGCAAAAAACCGTGTCGACCCACGCTTATTTGTCAGAAAATACTGCACGGACTTGCACTTGTTAACCTGGGCAAATACAGTTAGAGGATAAAGTTTGCCGCGGTGGCAAGGTATTGGAACAACAGAGAATACAATGATGCAGGATTTGCGTCTGATATTAATCGTTGTTGGCGCGATCGCTATAATAGCGCTTCTTCTTCACGGCCTGTGGACCAGCCGTAAAGAGCGCTCATCCGTTTTTCGCGATCGTCCTCATAAACGTTTAAAACAGCATAGAGAAGAGTCGCCTGACGACGTCGAAGATGGCGTTGGTGAAGTGCGTGTTCAGCGTACCCGCTCGCGTGTGGAAGAAGATGATGAACCTGCTGTAGGGGCGTTTGACCGGGACGAAGCGCCACCGCGTCCGTCAAAACCGCGCGCTCAACCGGAACCGGTTCGCCATCAGCCGCAGGTTGATGAACAGCCTGAACTGGATCCTCTTTTCGGGGGGGAGTTGCCACATGCGCCAGAGCCGGAGTTTGATCAAGAGCCGGTTCGTCGTTCACCGCAGGAAGCACCGCGTCAGCCAGTTGCGCCTCAGCCAGTTCGTCCTGCTCCTGTCGCTCAGCAGCCTCAGGCTGAACCTGAGCTGGAGTATGTCGAAGATCCGGATGAGGAAGAAGAAGCCGCACAGCCTGCTGCCGCTCCAGTGCAGGAGCGCCTGAAAGAGACCGTACTGGTTCTCCACGTCGGCGCTCATGCCGGTGGTGTACTGAACGGTGAAGCCCTGCTGCAGGGCGTTCTTCAGGCCGGTTTCCAGTTTGGGGAAATGAATATTTTCCACCGTCACCTGAACCCGGCGGGCAGTGGCCCGGTCCTGTTCAGCCTGGCGAATATGGTGAAACCGGGCTCCTTCAACCCGGATGAAATGACTGATTTCTCTACGCCTGGCATCTCTATCTTTATGATGGTGCCCTCCTATGGTGATGCGAATCAGAACTTCAAGCTGATGCTGCAGTCAGCCCAGCGTATCGCTGACGATGTCGGTGGTGTGGTGCTGGATGATGAGCGCCGGATGATGACGCCACAGAAGCTGGAAACCTATAAAAATCGCATTCGTGAAGTGATTGAGGCCAACGCCTGATCCGCACTTAACGAGTCCGAAATTTCCTGAATTCAAGACCCCCGCCTGTCGGGGGTTTTTTATCGCTATGGTGCCGCTATGGAATCCTTACAAGACAAAATTACTGCCCTGCAAACCACGCTTCGCCACTACGAATACCAGTATCACGTGCTGGACGAACCTGCCGTGCCGGATGCGGAATATGACCGCCTGATGGGTGAACTGCGTGAGCTGGAAGAGGCGCACCCGGAGCTGATCACCCCGGACTCGCCAACTCAGCGGGTTGGTGCAGCACCACTGAGCGCGTTTGAGCAGGTGCGCCATGAAGTGCCGATGCTGTCGCTGGACAACGCCTTTGATGAAGAGAGCTACCTGGCGTTCAATAAGCGTGTGCAGGATCGGCTGAAAAGCACTGATGACATCACTTTCTGCTGTGAGTTGAAACTGGATGGCCTGGCAGTGAGCCTGCTGTATGAAGATGGCCTGCTGGTCCGGGCGGCAACACGTGGTGATGGCACCACCGGTGAGAATATTACCGCTAACGTCCGGACCATTCGCGCCATTCCACTGCGCCTGCGTGGTGATAATATTCCGGCAAGAATCGAGGTTCGTGGCGAAGTGTTTATGCCACAGCCTGGCTTCGAAGCGTTGAATGAAGAAGCACGCCGCACCGGCAGCAAAGTTTTTGCTAACCCGCGTAATGCCGCCGCCGGTTCGCTGCGACAGCTCGATCCCCGTATTACCGCTAAACGCCCGTTGACCTTTTTCTGTTATGGCCTGGGCCTGCTTGAAGGCGGCGAGATGCCGCGTAGCCATATGGCTCGCCTGCAGCAATTTAAAGCCTGGGGCCTGCCGGTCAGCGATCGTATCCGCCTGTGCCATACCTCTGCTGAAGTGCTGGCCTTCTACCGCGAGGTCGAAGAGGATCGCGCCACGCTCGGTTTTGATATCGATGGCGTGGTGATCAAAGTGGATTCGCAGGATCTGCAGGAACAGCTGGGTTTTGTTGCCCGCGCGCCGCGCTGGGCCGTGGCTTTTAAGTTCCCGGCGCAGGAACAGATGACCACGGTACGGGACGTGGAGTTCCAGGTAGGACGCACCGGCGCGATTACTCCGGTAGCTCGTCTGGAGCCTGTCCAGATCGCTGGCGTGATGGTCAGCAACGCCACGCTGCATAACGCCGATGAGATCGATCGTCTTGGGCTGCGTATCGGCGACCGTGTGATGATCCGCCGTGCCGGGGATGTGATCCCGCAGGTGGTGGGTGTGATCGAAGCAGAGCGTCCGCAGGATGCCAGAGAAGTTGTTTTCCCTGTCCATTGTCCGGTCTGTGGCTCTGACGTTGAGCGTGTGGAAGGCGAGGTGGTTGCGCGTTGTACCGGCGGTCTTATCTGTGGTGCGCAACGCAAGGGAGCGCTGAAGCATTTCGTCTCACGCCGTGCGATGGATGTGGATGGCATGGGCGACAAAATCATCGACCAACTGGTCGAGAAAGAGTACGTCAAAACGCCAGCGGACCTGTTCACTCTCACCGCGGGAAAATTGACCGGCCTGGACCGCATGGGGCCAAAGTCGGCGCAGAATGTGGTTAACGCGCTGGAGAAGGCCAGACAGACCACGCTGGCCCGCTTCCTCTACGCGCTGGGGATCAGCGAAGTTGGTGAAGCTACCGCCGCAAACCTTGCGGCACATTTCGGCTCACTGGAAAAGATTATGGAAGCGGATCTTGAAGCATTGATTGCGGTGCAGGATGTCGGTACCGTTGTCGCTGCGCATGTCCGGAATTTCATGATTGAGGAGAGTAACCGCGAGGTGATCCGCCAGCTGGTTGAGGTGGCTAAAATTACCTGGCCTGCGGTTACGGTGGTAAAAGCCGAAGAGATTGACAGTCCCTTTGCCGGGAAAACTGTGGTACTGACCGGTTCGCTGTCCATTTTGTCGCGTGATGAGGCGAAAGATCGCCTGACCGCGCTGGGCGCGAAGGTCAGCGGCAGCGTGTCAAAGAAAACCGATCTGGTGATTGCCGGAGAAGCGGCAGGATCGAAACTGGCAAAAGCGCAGGAGTTGGGGATTGCGGTCATCGACGAAGCTGAGATGATCCGACTGCTGGATGACTAACATGGAAAAAGAGCATCTGATTGAGATAGCCAATACCGAAATGCCCTTTGGCAAATACAAAGGGCGGGTATTGATCGACCTGCCAGAACCCTACCTGCTATGGTTCGCCCGCAAGGATGAATTCCCTGCGGGGCATCTGGGCGAACTGATGCAGCTGACGCTGGCGATTAAAATCGAAGGGCTTGAAGGGCTGGTTAAGCCGCTAAAGAAGACATAGTTCAATTTAGCGGCTCACAGGCCTGTACTGTCCGGCAACAATCAGCGCCATCCTGATGGCGCTGTCAGCGTTTATTTCTGCGACTCGACCATGGCTTTGCCTGGTTTTCCTTCCTGTACCTGTTTCTCTGCCAGCTTCTCACCCGCTTTTTTATAGCGTTGTGCCAGCACTGAACAGATCATCAGCTGTACCTGATGGAAAATCATCAACGGCAATACGATGATCCCTACTGATGCGGAAGGGAACAGGATGTTGGCCATCGGCACGCCGTTGGCCAGACTTTTCTTGGAGCCACAGAACAGGATAGTGATCTCATCCGGGCGGTTAAAGCCGAACATCCGTGCGGCCAGCAGGTTGACGAGCAGTACAACAAACAGCAGACCCAGGCTGCCAGCCACGATATAGAGCAGGGTACCCGCCCCCACGCGATGCCAGATACCGTTAACCACTGCCTCACTGAAGGCAGAATAGACCACCAGCAGAATGGAGGCCTGGTCGGTTTTGCCAATCAGCCCACGGTGTTTTTCCACCCATCCGGCAATCCAGCGGCGGGAGATATGTCCCAGCACGAACGGCAGCAGCAGCTGCAGCATGATTTTGCCAATTTGCTCCAGGTTACCGCCCGCAGCGTCGTTATGCACGTTCATCACCAGCCCGACCAGCAGGGGGGAAATAAACACGCCCAGCAGGCTGGAAGCCGAAGCGCTGCAAACTGCGGCAGCCACGTTACCCCCCGCAAGCGACGTCAGCGCGATGGCAGACTGAACGGTGGCTGGGAGGATGCACAGATAGAGAAAACCGGTATAGATTTCCGCACTGACCGGCAGAGGATGCCACCAGACGAACAGCAGGCCGAGGATCGGGAACAGCACGAAGGTGCTGAACATGACCCACAGGTGGAGACGCCAGTGACTGCCACCGGCGATAATTTTTTCGCGAGACAATTTGGCACCGTGCATAAAGAACAGCAGGGCGATGGCCGCGGTAGTCAGCCATTCAAAGAAATCGACAAAATGACCGCGTGCAGGCAGGAAGGAGGCCAGCAGTACGGTGATAATAAGTTTGACCATCAGGGGATCGAGTCGAAAGAAACGCATTGTTAATGCCCGGTTAAAAAAATCGATAGCGCTATTGTGCGACGGGTGGGTTTAGAAATAAAATTAATTTATTAAATTCTTATATGAAAAAAATCGATGAATTACAGCCTTCGTCAACTTCGTGTGTTTGTCGCCGTTGCTCAGCAGGGCAGTTTCAGCCAGGCCGGACAACTGATTGGCCTCAGCCAGTCTGCTGTCAGCCACAGTATTAAAGAGCTGGAAAGTGAGATGGGCATCCGTCTGCTGGATCGCACCACCCGCGAAGTCTTGCTGACCGAAGCCGGTGAGCAACTTGCCAGCAGGCTTGAGCGGTTGCTGGAAGAATTGAACACCACCCTGCTGGATGTGCGTAGCTACGGGCAGCAGCGCAGCGGCACGGTGCGGGTTGCCGCGAGCCAGACGATCTCCGCTCACCTGATGCCGCAATGCCTGGCAGGCAGTCAGCTGCATTTTCCTGAAATAAAGGTAATGTTGCGGGACAGGCCCCAGCAGTGGGTGTTGCAGAGTATCCGTAATGCGGAAGTCGACTTTGGCATCGTTATCGGGCCACTGCCGGTAGAAGATTTTGAATGCGAGGCCATTCTCGATGAGCCTTTTCTGCTGCTGTGCCGCCAGGATGACCCACTGGCGCGGCAGCAGACTATTCGCTGGCAGATGTTGAATAACCGGCAACTGGTGTTACAGGACTATGCTTCCGGTAGCCGGGTGCTGATTGATGAAGCGCTTCGGGTTCAGCAGGTTCAGGCAGAGATTGTGCAGGAGATTGGTCATCCGGCGACGCTGTATCCAATGGTGGAGGCGGGGATTGGCATCAGTATTCTTCCCGCGCTGGCGTTGCCGTTACCGCAAGGACGGCCCTTACTGGTCAGGAGAATGGTACCGGAAATTAATCGCACTATTATGCTGGTGCGTCGCAGGAACAGGTCACTGGCGCCAGCGGCTGAAGCCATCTGGCAGGAAGTACGCCAGCAGGCTGCCCTGCTGACGCAACAACGCGAGAACATGCCAGAGTTTTAAATATAAACGTTCAGCGAGTTGGTTGCCGTGGGACGGTTAACGCCATCCGCAGCTTTAGTGGTAGCAGCCGTCGTCGACTCTTTCTGAGCGTTCTGCTTCTCTGTTGCCTTTTCTGCCTGCTGCTGTTCGATCTGGGCGATCTGAGATTCGATCATCTGGATCTGGGCCTGGATCATCACCTGCTGTTTTTGCTTTTCCTTTTCATCCATACCCGAGTTTTGGCTCAAGTCTTTAATCTGTTGCTGGAGTTGAGAAATCTGTTTATAAAGGCCGGCAATTTGCGAGGTGGATCCACTACCGCTTGAACTCCCGGAAGCAACAGTATTGGTAATGGTTGTCATCATTTTCTCCTTTTTAATGTGCCAATAATGGCTATCGGCATGTTGGGCTAAAACTTGATAACAAGATGCGTCATTAGGGCCAGGGCGCCTTTCTACATTGGTGGGTCGTGCAGGATGACTCGGCTGAAGCCTCGCCCTTCGGGCCGTTGCCTTTGGCAACGTTGTCTCTCTTCGTTCGACTCGACCTGCTGCAGGTTCGAACCCTGCCCGAATTGCAGACAGCAAAAAGGCGCCTTTAGGGCGCCTTTCTACATTGGTGGGTCGTGCAGGATTCG
>NZ_JBYUWC010000033.1:0-28348 GCF_058137865.1 Erwinia sp. 009765445 | reverse complement strand
GTGTTAAACATAGTTCTAAGACTACCTCTTATTTTAAGAGAGGCGAAGTGTCTGGTGATCTATGGGGCCAGTCTACTTGCACCGACGCTAATACAAATAGGTGAGAATGAGGTCATGCTAAGTGGGGCGATTCAACTCGCTTCAAATTTAGGGGAAGCACGTGTACGCACAACGCTTGAAGTCTGGCCAGGCATGTTCCATGTCTGGCATCTGCTGGCAGGCACTCTGCCGGAAGCCGATCAGGCTTTACGCAACGCGATTCGTTTCATGGAGGATGCTTTATCTGAGAATAGATAATCCTGCGACTATATATCCTTGCATAACATTTGAAATTATCAAATATTAATAATAAAAAGCACTCTTATAAATTAACGGGGTGCTTTAATTGTAAGCGTCACATCCAGACCGTCTTGACGTTCAGACAGAAGTGAGATCGACCTTCCAGGGCAGCAGATCACGGACCCGGTTCACCGGCCAGTCCTGGATATGACCGATGACGTAATGACCCGCTCCCCGTATGTGATCCATTCATAATCAGGAATAACCGGCTTCAGTCTGGCTGCATATTCTGGCAACCGGCAGATTTTTCGGCGAATTCGGAGGGTGTCATCCAGCCCAGTCCAGAATGGGGACGACTCTGGTTATAGTGTATGCGCCAGGCCTCAATTTTGCACCGTGCATCCTCCAGAGACATTAACCAGTTCTCGTTCAGACATTCCTGCCGAAGCCTGCCGTTGAAGGACTCTACCGTCGCATTATCCGTCGGTGTGCCCGGCCGTGAGAAGTCAATGCGGATACCCCTTTCATACACCCATCTGTCCAGCATTTTACCTGCAAATTCAGAACCATTATCAGTTTTCAGCAACTGTGGTAAAGGACGCCTGAGCGCTATGCTGTTCAGCATTTCTGCCACTTCTGTTGAACGCAAATTCTGCCCCACGCAGATCCCCAGGCACTCGCGGGTGTACAGGTCGATAACCGTCAGCAGGCGCAATCTGCGCCCGTCAAACAGCGCATCAGAAACAAAATCCATGCCCCAGACGTGATTCGGATACAGGCCCTGAGGCTGCGGTTGCCTGCGCTGAGCGGTTTTGTTGCGGCGTGGCCGTTTGAGGCGCAGCGACAAACCCTGTTCACAGTAGAGGCGGTATATCCGTTTGTGATTATCGCGCCAGCCCTCACGCCGGAGCATCACGTGTACCCGGCGATATCCGTAGTGAACTCGCGTTTCGGTGATCTCACGGATTCGCAGGCGCAGCGCGCTGTCATCGGCAGCAACTGAACGATACCTGAACGAGCTGCGGCTGAGCCGTAGCGCAAAACAGATCTGTCTTTCGCTGGCACCGTATCTGGCCTGTAAATCCCTGACCCATTCGCGCAGGCGTGCCAGCGTCAGTTCTTTTTTGCCAGCACGTCCTGCAACATGGCTTTGTCGGGGCTGAGATCGGCCACCAGTTTCTTCAGAGGTTCTGTCGCATTAACGGCAGCAGGCTGGCAAAAAGTGCATTGCCTGTTTTTCACACAGCCATCAGATAAAATTGCTCTGCCGGGGACATCCCGTGGTTCTGTCGCATTAAGGCTGCGTCAGGCAACATTGCAAAAAAAACAGTATGTTACCCGACCATTTCTTAAAGCGACAGAACCGTTTCATGTGCTGCTCCGTCAGCAAAAGGGGAACTATCAGTTTATCACCATTGGCTATTTTCAACAGTGCCGCCCGCTACACAGACAACATAAATTTTGAAGAACTGCTGTCGTTAATGCGACAGTTCCGTTGATACTGCCCTTTACGTATCATGTGGAGCAGCTCAATGCCGGCCAGCAGCGTCGTCTGTGCCCGGCGGAACGACTTAAATCCCAGCATCAGACGTATTCGTCGTTTGATATTTCGGTGATCCTGTTCCACCCGGTTATTCAGATATTTACTCTGCCTGATGATAATGCTTTCCTCATCAGATTTACCGGCATTGAGTGTGGCCAGAGCCGCGGTGTTGGCGCCACTTTTATCTACAGTCACGACCCCAGGTGCACCGTGGTGGCGAATGGCTTTGCGGAATAAACGCAGGGCTGCGGCGGCATCCCGTTTAGCCGTCAGCAAAAAGTCGATTGTCCTGCCTTCGCTATCGACCGCCCGGTACAGATATTTCCACTTCCCTCTGACTTTGATGTAAGTTTCATCCATTCGCCACCGGCGTCCCACAGTGCGTTTATGCCGGCGGAACGCCTTATCCAGCAGTGGTACCAGACGGATGACCCAGCGGTGAAGCGTGGAATGATCGACGGTGATACCCCGTTCAGCCATCATCTCCTCCAGATTGCGCAGGCTCAGGGAATAAGCCAGATACCAGCGGACACACTGAGCAATAACATCGACGGGATAATGCAGGCGTTTAAAGGATTTTTGGATCAGAGACATGGTCAGGCAACATTGAAAAAAACAGTATGTTACCCGACCACGCCTTAATGCGACAGAACCCTCCTAACCATGAACCCTTTCGAAAGTAAGGATATTCTGATTATTAAGAACCACAGAATGGTAAACATGGGAATCTACCTCAATCATTAAAAAAGTCTACATATTACGTCTCACTTCATAAAATTTTAAAAAAAAATTCTTTCTTTATATCTCATAGATGGTTGTTATTCTTGTCTTATAAGTAATTATCTTCTTTGTATTACGCATATTACCCATTTCAACTTTTATATGGTTGAAGTTGAGATATCCAACAGTCTTTACATGATACAGTGGCACTTGTTTTTATTTGATTATATAAAAATGACGTATAAATTTTTCATTATTTCGAACAATAGACTACTATATTTGTAGTCCTGTTGTTAAGTTTTCTGGATTGTTAATTTCACTTGGCTATACGTCGAGTTTTTTTTGTGATGTATTAAATTCATCGATATTTTGAGAGTGTTGGGTTCTGTCGTATTAAGATGATTGATGGGGTAATGCCTCCGATTAGTAGAACATGTACTTTTCGATAAAGGCACCGATAACTTTTTCGTGGTTCTCGACCGAGCGCGAGAAGCAGATGGTTCTGCGAGCCAGCCTTTTGATTCGGGTTCTCAGGGGCTGGTTGTTACGTTCAATGCGCTGAGTAAACATCTTACCGGTCAGATGCTTATCTTTCGGCACTTCTCTGGCATAACTGCCCCAGTTGTCGCTGGTTATCATGCCAGTGTTAAAAGGGCTGAGCAGCGCAAGCAGTTCACGGCACGTTTCATCGGTTCGCGTACCAAAGACGTAAGCCAGAACTCCGCCTGTTTTTTTATTGTATGTATACCAGAGCCCGTGCTGTCGGGCCTTGCTGCCAACAAAGTTCCATTGTTCATCCAGTTTGCAGACAAGGGCAACATCTGCATGGGCGACCGGCGAGGATGTCACCTGTTCGGGGCGAGTTTTTTAAGGTACATATGACGGTGTTGATACCCACCCTCGGTGTTCTGTCGGTATCACGGACCCCGGCTCCGTTGGAGGACATCTCAACGATTTGCTCTTTAACGCCCGGCTTACGTGCCTAATAAGAATAAGTGAGCTGGAACACACAGTGGCAGTCACGGCACCGGAAGCGGTCATGTCCACAGGGGTTCTGACCATGACGGTAAACCTGAGCTGAATTGCAAAGGGGACAATAAACGTTAACGCTTGCCATGAGAATACCTTAAAAACGAATATTATACATCATATGCAACTAATTAGAGGCATTCCCCTTACAGTATACTTCTACTTGAATTTTACTCTACTATTTGTGAATGACTATTTCGTTAGTCGAAACGATCAATGACAAACTGAATATGTGTGGGGAGCCAAGATGGCAAGTCAGGTGCCGAAGAGGGCCGGGTAACTGAACGGCCTACTTACCCCTCTCCCCCGAATTAAGGGCACCTAAACGTGATTTTTCGTTTCACAGAGCGTACGTATTCTAAATAGAATAGCAATGTTGAGGGTTAATAGCATGAAAAGACGATCCTTTTTGAAAGGAGCCGCAATTTTCGGAATGGCGGCTGGAGCTAAAGCTCAGGGCAGGATGGCCGCCACAGGGCAGGAAAAAGAGATTGTACCCTCAATGCCCACTCACCTTACTGATGCCCTGACACGCTTCCGGGCCACTATTCCTGCTTACTTTGATCCAAACTATGTCGAAAAAGCTGTTATTCCTTTCTTTCTTATCAGTTTTTATGAAGGTGAACGACCTTTATTACCGATGATTGATCTCAATTTCAGCAAAGAAAATGCATTACCTTATGACTTTTGGGGGTTGATATATACTGATTGGCAACCTACGCCAGAAGAAGGCGTCACTGTTTTCCTGCAGGGGCTTGAAAAGCGGGGCAAAGATAATCTGCGTAAGCGTATTTATTTTTCTGCAGTAACCCCAGATCTCTATCTCCCTGTATATAGAGATAAAGTCGTTTCTTTCTTCGATATGTTGATGGATCCCAAACATGCCAATAAACCCTTTATGCGGCATTACCTTGATTATTATTTCGACATCTACTGGGATCTGCACCTTGGCGTTAAAGGAGATAAAATTCCTAAAGAGGTTAAAGAAATAGGTGAAGCTTTCAACACCGTGTTGGCCTACCGTAATCCTCTGTTACCAGTCGTTTATGAAAACTATATGAAGGTTCGCAACCATCTGAATTTTCTAAAAAGCTGGATTAATGAGCGCCTTGATGACATTTCTGCCGGACGCACGCCGGACGCTGAAAAAACAATGGCCTGGTATTGGTTGAAAAACGCCGGAGATGGGCAACACTTTAGCAAGAAAGATATTGTTTTTGAATGCTTCCACAACTTTGTTGCTTTCAGCCAATGGGGAAATACCATTTTTGGCTTCATGTCACGTCTGAGTGAGGATGCTGGCGATGCGGAAATACGCAGGGCGTTTAAAAAAAACATGTCAGGTGATTACGATAATGCCAATGGGGCACCATATACGCCACTAGAACTGTTTGTCATGGAGATGTTTCGTATCATTTCGCCCAACAGCGGCAGTATCTCCAGCATACAAGATGCCCGCACAACGGCTTATGGTGCTTCCCCACACGCACGTTTAGGCCTGCCTTTTGAACGAAACAGCTATATTAGCACGCCACATACCAGCACCAGTCTCAGCTCAGTACATTGGATAAATCCTCAACAATTCGAACCAGAACGTTACCTCCATGTTCCAACTAGCGCTGATATCACCGCAGAGAATAACAAACAGTTCGGCTTTGCACGCTGTCCGTTTGATATCACTACGCTGGAAGTCATAGATGGTCGCAAAGTGGGTATTACCAACAGTGGATTCGGTACCGTCTTTAGCATAATAGAGGGGCAATCCAAACCGGTTTGTGATTATGCAGGTTTCGCTCCTTTTGGCTTCAGTTATCGCCGTTGCCCTGGTGAGCAGCTAACTATCCTGGTGTTCGAAGATTTTTTACGCAAGGTTTGGCAGGACAAAATTACCTTCCATGGATTGAACCTGAACAATCCCAACAGGGTGCCTATTGGGCCTAACGCCGTCATTGAAGATAACATCAGCTTTCGTAAGTCCACTTGATTTATGGTCACTCCGTTTTTGCAACACCGTTACTGGGTATATTATTTACTTGCATGAGTGTATCCGACGCCTGAATGAATATTATGCTGGTTCTGTCGAATTAGGCGAAAAAGTGATGTAATGAAATGTTTTTTGCTATTTTTCTTACTATACCTCTTACCCCCTCTGGGGTATCCTGCTGCTGCCTTTGCTGGATATGGCATTTCGCCAGCATAAACGCAGCGTGGGACTGCGGGGCGAGTGAATAGCCAGAATGTGGGTGAACCGTTGCTGATGAGCGCCTTGTTGTAGGCTCTTCAATGGCGATTTGAACTTTTATCTTGCCGCGGGATGTCGCCACAAGATGAGGAATGTGGTGATCTGACCCTGGTCAAAATTTCGATTTATTCAACTAAGGCCGGCGCAAGATGTACGAATCTTCAACAAAACATAAAAAAACACTTTTAGAAGTATAAAGGTGCGTTAATCTTATAGAAAGATATGACCCTAAACGCTCAGTTTGGTGATCGAAATGAATAATAATTTCACTTATTACATACGCCATTTCTCCATTATTTATTCTGCCATAAAGTGGTAAAGCGGCGGGCATCGAAGGCATGATAAAAAACATTCGGGTAAATATATGATTACAGAAGAGCAGGTAAACCAGATTCAGCAAGAGTGGTGTAAAAGTCTAATTGATATTGGCACCGTGTATCGCCAGGGGGGGGATTATAGAGCCGAGGCTGCATCAGTTGTGGACCGACTATATGATTACAAAAATGGCATTGTATTTTTTAAACCTACTCTGGCACATGGTAAAAATACTTTTCGAAACACACGTGAAGGTGCTATTTCTTATTTTGTCGGTGGGCACCCTGACTTTCCAGAGGATACCGGCTTTGCTCTCAAAGTCTGGAAAAAAGTCTGGTATGACAATAATGCCGCTGAAAATGGAATACAGATTCATGGCAATATTGCCTTTACCATGGGGAATGTTTATTTCATCGATGAAAATGATGAGAAGATTGTAGTTGATAAAACCTTTGCTTTCCGACTTTGCGCTGATGGCAAACTTCGCCTGTGTGTTCACAAGTCAGCACTTCCTTATTCGACCTCATCTGAATAAATTTTATTATTACTGTAGATCATTGACCAGATCGGGAGATAGTCGTGTTTGCAAGATACAGTATTACGCGGGGTGATGTATTTGGTGGTTTGACAGCGGGTGTAGTTGCACTACCGCTCTGCCTAGCTTTTGGCGTTGCATCTGGTCTGGGAGCGGCGGCAGGATTATACGGAGGGATTATCGTAGGTATCCTGGCCTCTTTATTTGGCGGCACACCGGTCCAGATATCCGGCCCTACTGCGCCAATGACCCTGATTGCGTCAACGATTGTCATTACCCATACACTTCCTTCTGGCGACATCAATATGCCCAATATACTGGCTGTATTTTTGTTGGCTGGCCTGTTTCAGGTGATATTTGGGATTTTACGCTTAGGGCAGTTTATCCGTTACCTGCCCTATCCGGTCATTTCCGGCCTGATGACGGGCATTGGAATTATCATTTTGACGCAACAGATATTTCCTTTAGTTGGCATGGTTTCACCAGCTTCTGATCCAGTGACGATTGTTTCTTCATTAGGTAAGCTTCCTTCTGGTTTTAATCTGCAAGCCGCATTGCTCGCAGTGTTCACCATTACCCTGATTTTCCTGCTTCCACGTTTTGTGAAGAAGGTTCCTGCTTCGCTGGTTGCTCTGGTCGGGCTGACAACATTGTCAGTGTTATCAGGATTTAACGTACCAGTTATTGGCAAGATCCCCACAGGATTGCCACACTTGATTATTCCAGTTTTTTCTTTTTCTGACAGTAATCTACTGCTATGGACAGCTCTGCAGCTTGCGTTCCTGGGAACTATTGATTCGCTTACAACCTCACTGGTTGCCGATAACATAACCAAAAACCGGCATAAAAGTAATCAGGAATTGATTGGGCAAGGTATTGGTAACATGACTTCTGCTATCTTCGGTGGTTTACCTGGTGCGGGAGCGTTTGTCCGCACCTCAATTAATGTACGGGCAGGAGGGCGGCACTGTACCTCTGGAATTATCCACGGTCTTTTTTTGCTGGCGGTACTTCTGTGGTTTTCCGGCATTGTACAATATATTCCTAATACGGTTCTGGCGGGTATTTTGGTCGGTGCAGGCTTGGGAATCATTGATTACCGTAGTATTTCACATATATCGCGTGCTCCGCGAAGTGATATAGCGATCATGGTTCTTGTTATTGTTCTCACCATTTTTTCTGGTATGGTGACAGCCGTTGCCGTAGGAATGGTGGCAGCTATGTTCATTTTTATGGTAAAAATAGCGTCTATTTCTGAAAAAAATACGGTTCTGACGTTCGCGGAAGAGGAGTTATGGGCTGATGAAGCCAATATTCCGGACTCCCTACGCCAACGCTTACTGATAAAACATATCACTGGCCCTTTGTTCTTTGGTTTTGTCTATGCATTTCGTACCACTGCGGCTAGTATAACCAAAGGGAAAATATTGGTTCTGCGGATGGATCAGGTTAATTATCTGGATCAGTCAGGTTTATATGCCCTGCAGGACGTGATAACGGACATAAATAAACTGGGCATTCAGGTTTATGTGGTTGGGTTAGCGGATAATCTGGTTGATTGTCTCAAATCGATACACATCGTTCCCCATGTGCTTGGTGAAGATCGCATTTTTACTGATTTTGATGCTTTTCAGAAATTGCTTCCCCGACTGATTAGAACGTAGGGTTCTGTCGGGTTCTGTCGTATTAACGGCCGCGGGTCGGCAGAAGCTGCACTGCCTGTTTTTTACACAGCTATCAGGTAAAACTGCTCTGCAGGAGACAGCTCGTCACCGCCCGGATGTCCGTACTGCCCTTTGTGGATTTGACCCTATATATCCAGACGTTTTTGCTCTCTTACGGTTGCGATAACTTCCTGCGTATATATTCCCGTGGTGAGCGATATCCCAGTGCACTATGCGGATGATGTTCGTTGTAATGACTGAACGCCACCGCCAGATTCATCACCGCTGCCTGGCTGTCCGGTTTCGGCATGATGCTGATGTAGTCCCGTTTTATCGTCTTCACGAAGCTTTCTGCTATGCCGTTGCTTTCCGGGCTTCGCACTGCTGTCGTGCAAGGCTCCAGTCCCAGCAACCGGGCGAACGCCCGCGTTTCATGAGCCCTGTAGGCTGAACCGTTATCCGTCAGCCACTCCAGCGACTCTGTGGGTAACAGCCTTCCGAAGCGTTTTTCCACTGCACCCAACATGACATCCTGCACCGTTTCTTTGTCATAGCCTCCGGTGCTCGCTGCCCAGTCAATGATCTCCCTGTCGCAGTAGTCCTGCGCGAAGGTCACCCGCAGCTTTTCGCCATTATCACAGCGGAACTCAAAGCCATCTGAGCACCAGCGCCGGTTACTTTCCGCTACTGCTACGCGCCCCTTATGGGCCCGCTTACGGCAAGGAGCAGCGGGTTTACGTTCAAGAAGCAGATTATGTGTTCTCATAATGCGATACACCCGCTTCGCATTAACCACAGGCAGGCCGTCCCGCTCTGACTCCCGTCGCAGCAGCGCCCACACACGGCGATAACCATACGTCGGCAGGTCAGCCACCGCCATGTTTATCCGGGACAATACGGTGGTATCGTCAGAACGGGGCTGCCGTCTGTGATCCTGCCAGTCAGATGGCCGGTGAACCCGGATGCTCAGTTGCGCACGCGACACACCAATACTCCGGCAGACGTCGGTTAGTCGTCGTCCCCGGGCAATAAGGGCGCATGCGCAATCCATTTTTTTGCCCGACCGAACTCCACGGCCTCTTTAAGGATCTCGGCTTCCATCGTCTTTTTGCCCAGAAGGCGCTGGAGCTCGCGGATTTGCTTATTGGCGGCAGCGAGCTCGGAGGCCGGCACCACTTCCTCGCCCGATGCAACAGCCGTCAGCGAGCCGTCTTCATATTGCTTGCGCCATTTGAATATCTGGTTTGCATTGATGCCATGCAGGTGCGCGACACGAGACACAGTCATACCGGGTTCCATAGTCTGCTGAATAATGGCAATTTTTTCCTGCGGTGTACGACGCCGACGCCGCTCAGGTCCTGATAACACTTCAACCATCTTATTATTCTGACTGGTGTTAAACATAGTTCCAAGACTACCTCTTATTTTAAGAGAGGCGAAGTGTCTGGTGATCTATGGGGCTAATCTAGTCAACGACAATACCACGCTCTGCCATCATCTCTTCGAGATTGCGCAGGCTCAGGGAATAAGCCAGATACCAGCGGACACACTGGGCGATGATATCGACGGGATAATGCAGGCGTTTAAAGGCTTTTTGGGTCAGAGGCATGGTCAGGAAACATTGCAAAAAAACAGTACATTACCCGACGCAGCCTTAATGCGACAGAACCGGTTAAGCCCCTGAGCAGCAATAGTGAGACAGTGACCGATCGTGCTACGATAGTCCCATGAAAAATAACCCGACGCCCCATGATGCCGCATTCAGGCAGTTTCTGACCCAGCCCGATATTGCCCGCGACTTTATGGAACTCCATCTTCCGGCAGAGCTGCGCGCTATCTGTAACCTCAGCACGCTGAAGCTGGAGTCCGGCTCCTTTGTCGAGGATGATCTCCGCCAGTATTTCAGCGACGTGCTCTACAGCCTGAAAACCACCGCCGGGGATGACGGCTACGTGCATGTGCTCATCGAGCACCAGTCGAGTCCTGATCGGCACATGGCTTTCCGGCTCATCCGGTACGCGGTGGCTGCCATGCAGCGTCATCTTGATGCCGGTCACAAAAATCTGCCGCTGGTCATTCCGGTGCTGTTCTATACCGGCAGACGCAGCCCGTATCCCTATTCCACCAACTGGATGCAGGAATTTGACGATCAGGCGCTGGCCGCGAAGCTGTATACCGGCAATTTTCCGCTGGTTGACGTGACGGTCATTCCCGACGATGAAATAATGAATCACCGCAGTATGGCCGCGCTGACCCTGCTGCAGAAACATATCCTTCAGGGGAGTGTTTATCATGCCGGAATTCTGTTTCTGAATGGAGCAGGATTTCGGGTCAGGGTCACTGACGCCGCCTCAATGCGCCAGAACCTAACTAAATTCTAAAAAATAAAATGCTCGGTGTAATTTATGAAATAGTAAATCGTCAGCTCTCATGTTACGTTCAGTTGACTCTAGGTGGGAAATAAGAAAAGGTGAATTCATTATGAAGAGGAAATCCATTATATCATTTACCTTTTTTATTCTGCTGACTTTTCATGCTTGGGGGGCTCCAGAGTGGAAAGAAGGAACCAGTTACACGGTGGGCGATATCGTTACTTGGCAGGGGCACGACTATGAATCGCTACAATCTCATATTGCTTATGTCGGGGCTAACTGGACGCCGGTACTGGCACCAACATTATGGGACAAAATAGAAGGGAGCCCTTCGCCACCTCCGTCTCCTGCTCCCTGTGATAACAATGAAGGATCATCCGACGTCTGTTACAATACCTTGCTACATGTCAATTTTGACCATCTTCAGCCAAATGTATACCAAGTAGCTGACTTCAAAAATGACTGGGGTATATCACCGACAAATTCCTCAGGGTTATCTGCTGGCAGGCTCCATATTATACAAGACCCAATGAATGCCGCAAATCAGGCGCTGCTGGTAACCTATGAAGGTAAAAGTATCGGCGGCAATTCAGCCATGGTATTTAATGTTCCGCTCAGCAATAGCAATAAAAGCTTATGGCTACAATATCGAGTCAGATTCGATCCCCACTTCGATTGGGTCAAAGGCGGGAAATTACCGGGGTTAGCGGGTGGTGACCGACCTTCTGGATGTATTGATAATAATGCATTCGACGGTTTTACCTCACGACTAATGTGGCGTGAAAATGGCGAGGTTTATGGTTACTTATATTTCCCGACGAAAATGGACCGATGCGGAGACTATTTTCCCACCACGTTTAAATTTCAGAAAGGCGTCTGGTATACGATCACGCAGCAGGTAGTGCTTAATGACATTGGGAAAACTAACGGCTCTTTTATTCTCTATATTAATGGAGAAAAATTACTGAATATGGGAGATGTCGAGTGGCGCAGAAGTGAACATATTAATATTGACGCAATTAAGATGGATACTTTCTTTGGTGGCTCAACTCAAGACTGGGCACCAGAAACCGATCAATATGCTATTTTTGACGATTTTACCGTCACCACGTTTAATCCGATAACATATAATAATTAACCGATAAATAAAAGGGTACATGGTTAGGAGATTGAATCGCATCTTTTGAGAGCGACTGACCATGAATTTAATCGCACCTTATACTTTTTATGACGCGGTTATGCGTGAGTCTGTGTGTGAAAATACCACCTTTGATGTGTTTTTAACCAGAACGCCACTTTTCAGGCGCGCTGATCCAATTCGGTGTAATGGGAGCGAAGCTACAATATGACGACATTTGTCTTGGATGGGGCACTGACAGCAACCGTCGATTGTTGTACCAGTCCGCCCACGTCAGTGTGGCAAGTTCCACGTCGGCGCGGTTTTTCCAGCTCTTTCTGTGTATCACCTCCGCTTTGTAAAGTCCGTTGATGCTCTCCGCCATTGCATTGTCGTATGAGTCACCTGTGCTGCCCGTTGACGCCTGCAGCTCTCCATCTTTAAGCCGCTGTGTGTACGCCAGCGACACATATTGCGAGCCTTTGTCTGAGTGATGGATGGTGCCCGTGGGCCGTCTGGCCCACAGCGCCTGCTCCAGTGCGTCGTTTCCATTGATGACGATACCCGCCAGCCCACTATACGACCCGCGAACACGTCGATGATGAACGCCACATAAGCAAAGCCCTGCCAGGTGCTGACGTACGTGAAGTCTGCAACCCACAGCTTGTTTCAGACGCTGGCGTTCGTTGCTAGTGAGTCCGCCATCACCGCCACCGGCATCCCGTAGATGCTGACGAAGCCAGACGCGCAGGGTCTCCGATGTGCAACCGGTCTTCGGTACAATGGAACTGAGGGCGGGCCATTGTGAGTTGTATTCGTCCTGACTTGCCAGAACCATGCGGACGGCGCGCTGCCGTATCTCGGGGAAAAACGTGTATTTTTAGTCATCCTGTTTACCTCTCTCTCAGGGAGTTTAGTCTCCAGGATTACCGGGGCGGTTCAGTCCTGGACTGGCCCCTATTTAGCGATCCTCTCTGGTATGCCAGATACGCAGCACGTAGATGACAGACTTCTGAATTTCATATCGGACCTCATACTCTCCAACCAGGAATCGTCTGCTTTCCCGGGGCTCGAACTGGAATAATTGCTCCCCAAGGCGTGAATTGGTTAACAGGATGGCTGGAGCCTGAGTCAATGCCTGAATTGCTCTTGCAGCAGCAGATTTGTTAGCCAGAGCCAGAAATTCATACAAACGTGCTAAATCTGATAGTGCCTTACTCGTCCATTTAATTTCCATCAACGCGGAACCGGCAATGGTATGTCGGTTCCAAGGCTTTCAGCCCATGCCTGCACGGCCTGGTGATCGAAAACCCGTCCCGCATCCACATCTGCCAACGCTTCCTGGGTCAGGCGGTCACGCTCCTCTTCTTGGGCTATCCATGCGGAAAGCGCCTGCTTCATGATCCAGCCTCGTGAACGTTCAAGACGGGCTGCAATTTGATCAACCTTATCAGCTATCGGTAATGGTACATGAGCTGTCAGCACCCTGGTCACTGCCTGTGTATCATTCTTCATTTATTTACTCCGGCTTATACTGGTTTATTTACTTTTAATAATAGTTAATCGCAATGAATCAATCAAGTGTTATGCCATATAACTCCGCCAGGGAGTTCTGTTGGTTCTGTCGCATTAACGGAGGATGGTTGCCAAAAGTTGTGTTGACTGTTTTTCATACAGTCATCAGGTAAAACTATTCAGCCGGGGACAGCCCGTCTCCGTCCGGATGCTCATATTGCCCTTTGCGTATCATGTGGACCAGCTCAATTCCCGCCAGGAGGGTCTGCGCCCGCCGGAATGATTTGAATCCGGTCATCAGCTTTATCCTCCGTTTGATGTTACGGTGATCCTGCTCAACCAGATTATTCAGATACTTACTCTGCCTGATGATGATACTTTTCTCTTTTTCCTTACCTGCATTGAGTGTGGCCAGTGCCGCTGTATTAGCTCCACTCTTATCGATGGTTACCACTTCTGGTTCGTCATGCTGGCGAATGGCTTTGCGAAAGAAACGCAGGGCCGCTGCGGCATCCCGTTTAGCCGTCAGCAAAAAGTCGATGGTCTGAGCTTCAGTATCCACCGCACGGTACAGATATTTCCACTGGCCCCTGACCCTGATGTAGGTTTCATCCATTCGCCACCGGCGCCCCACGGCACGTTTATGCCGGCGGAACGCCCTGTCCAGCAGCGGGACAAGACGAATGACCCAGTGGTGAAGCGTGGAATGATCGACGATGATACCCCGCTCTGCCATCATCTCTTCGAGATTGCGCAGGCTCAGGGAATAAGCCAGATACCAGCGTACACACTGAGCAATAATATCGACGGGATAATGCAGGCGTTTGAAGGATTTTTGGATCAAGGGCATGGTCAGCAATATCATAAAAAAAACAGCAGATTACCAGGATGTCTGCTTAATGCGACAGAACTACTGATTCTACCTGTACCTGATAGAAGATGTGTTCAGCCGCAAAATCGTGGGTTATGAGGTACACCAGGCCGAAAGCGGTGACAATGCGGCAGAGCTGATGAAGTGCACAGTGCTGAGCGATCGCTGCTGGCAGGAGCCGCTGGTGCTGCATGAGGGTAAGCAATGACAATGCCCACGTGGAATCGCTGTTCAGAACGCTGAAGTACGTCCCGTTGTGGCCAGAGAAGGGCTTCGCATCGCTGGAAAATGCGCGAGCCTGGGTTGAAACCTTCGTCGGCTGGTACAACGAAGAACACAGGCACAGCGGCATCCGCTATGTCACGCTGGGCCAGCGGCACAGAGGGGAAGATCGTACACTGCTGGCGCAGCGTAAATCAGTGTATGAGGCAGCAAAGCAGCTAAATCCGCATCGCTGGTCAGGAGAGACAAGAAACTGGAGTCGGCAGGACGAAGTGTGGCTGAATCCAGAACGGGAAAACCTGGCAGCATGAATCAACTGAGGCGACAACTACCTTGACACGCGCCGTTTCGGCGGGCATCCGGTATCCTTTGAACTCTTCTGAAAAACAAGACATGAATGCTTCAATATCATGAGCATTATATGCTTCAAACTGTGCCTTAACAGGCGACTCTGTCGACATGCTAACCTTGTTTTAAGTTAACTATATATGCAAGTTTATAGCATAAAAATTCAATGAAAAAGGTGGGGTTAGCTTAAAAATCAAACTTCATTCGACAGTCCTCATAGCAACCATGTCCTCTTCTGACACAGCACCGACCGTCAAACCAGGTATTTTTATGAGCAATAAAAGCGTCAGGATAACGTATGATTTTTTGTTGGGGGCGAGCAGGTAATTTGCGAATGGCGATCAACTAAAATGCGAAAGGGGTGTCAGTTCAGATGCAATCACGCAAAGGTCAACAATTTGCTCTTTCATTCCGGGCTGACAGGCGCGGTAAGCATAATCAAGTGGGAAAGTTCAGCAGCATATCTGACAGCGATAGCGTGGGTGTTTAGCCTTGCCCAGTCCCTGTTTTTCAACCGATTTAGTCTGCCCACAAAACGTGCACTTTACGTCAATTTTAGCCATCAGATGCACGCTGGAAGAAAAGTGATTTTACAACATGATCAACAGCTTGAATACGTGACCTGGCAATGAAACATTGATGCACTTCCTGACTCTGTTTATTGAACGGAGAAATAAAAAACCTTCTCCTTATTGATGTTTTGCACTGTTCCCATAAAGTGGCTAATGATTCCAATTAGTGGTTCCACCACGGGAACAATGCATATTAACGTTGGCCAGGGGTAAACACTGGAAAGTGATGTTATTACAATAAAATTAATAAATTATTAACTTCCACTAAACTGGAACCAGGTGGTTTTAAGTTGAGTGAATTTATCAAATGCATGTAACGACAAGTCGCGACCAAATCCTGATTGCTTATTGCCTCCAAATGGAACAGATACGCCCAGTGCATCAACGGTATTAACGGAAACGGTTCCCGCATTCAGCCGCCGGGCAACCCGGTGCGCACGGTTGAGATCGTCGCTCCAGACCGAGGCGGCTAACGCGTAGATGTGGTTGTTGGCAAGATTGATCGCTTCCTCCTCATCATCAAACACGCTTACTGCCAGCACAGGACCGAACACTTCATCTTTCCATACCGACATATTGTCACTCACTGACCCCAATAGCGTCGGTAGCACATAGTTGCCGACACCGTCGATCTGCGTTTCCTGACCACCAGTCAAAAGCTGCGCGCCTTCTTGCTGTGCGCAGGTAATAAATGCAAGAACTTTATCTTTGTGCGCACTGCTGACCATGGCCCCCATACGGGTTTGAGGATCAAGCGGGTTACCCGGTTTCCACTCCGCCAGTTTCTCTATGAGTTTTTCAATAAACAGGTTGTAGATACAGCGCTCAACCAGCAGACGCGAGTTTGCGGAGCAGACTTCTCCCTGATTGAAGCAGATCCCGAATGCCGCTTTCTCTGCAGCCAGGTCAAGATCCTTGCAGTCGGAGAAAATAAGGTTGGCACTTTTCCCGCCGCACTCCAGCCATACCTGTTTCAGGTTTGACTGGGCGGAATACTGCATAAAAGCTTTACCAACAGCAGTAGAACCGGTGAAGGTGATGACATCAATATCATCATGCAAGCCAAGTGCAGTGCCGGTTTCTGTTCCCAATCCGGTGACCACATTCAGCACGCCTGCGGGAAGCCCCGCCTCGTTTGCCAGTTCGGCAAGGCGTATTGCGGTAAAAGGTGAATTTTCAGATGGCTTCAGGATAACGCTGTTACCTGCAGCAAGTGCCGGAGCCAGCTTCCAGGATGCGATATCCAGTGGGAAATTCCAGGGGACAATTGCCGCTACCACCCCAATGGGTTCACGGGTAATCGTGGCGAGCGAGCCACACGGGGTGGGTGCGACTTCGTCATACAGTTTATCAATGCTCTCGGCATACCAGGTAAAAACGCCGGCCGCGCTGGCCACATCAATATTCAACGCATCATTCACCGGTTTACCCATGCTGGCACTTTCCAGAAACGCCAGCTCTTCACGATGTTGCAGAATCAGGCAGGACAGTCGTTGCAACACGGCTTTACGTTGCTGGGTGCTGGCAGAGGACCAGATGCCGGATGCAAAGGCTTTGCGGGCAGATGCTACTGCCACATCGATATCCTCGGCCTGACAGGCGGTGACTTCAGCCAGCACCTTGTTGGTCGCAGGATTGACCGTCTTAAACACCTGCCCGCGGAGTGCCGTGTAGGGTTTGCCATCGATAAATGAATGACTAATAAAGTGCTGATCCTTTAGTTTATTTTCCCAGTACTGTTTATCAGGCATCCACTTTCTCCTTGATGATTTGTGGTTGTAGCGCAGCGCTATCGTTCAATATCATGCTGGCGGCGCGTTCGCCGATCATGATCGCTGGTGCATTGGTATTTCCGCTGATCAGATTCGGCATGATAGAGACATCCGCCACGCGCAGATTTTGCATCCCGTGCACTTTCAGGGTGCCAGGATCGACTACGCTCAACGCATCATGTCCCATTTTGCAGGTACCGACCGGATGGAAAACCGTGGCGCAGAAATCACGTACATATTGCTGCAACTCCGCGTCAGTGCGGACATGGTCTCCGGGGAGCATCTCTTTGCCGCGATACGGGGCAAACGCATCCTGCGCCAGGATGCGGCGGGCGTATTTAATGCCTTCCACCAGAACGTCCGCATCTGCCTTATCGGACAGGAAATTAAAATCGATCACCACCTTACCGTCCGCATCCAACGTCAACGCGCCTTTTGATTTGGGGCGTAATACACAGACGTGAACGGCGTAACCATGACCCCATTCGAAAAGGCGGCCACGGTGGCTGCGATAGCCAGGCACGAAATGGAACTGTATATCGGGATCGGATGGGCTCAGCGGTGTGCAGGCAAATCCACCAGCCTCAACATAATTGGTTGTTAACCAACCTTTTTTGCGGAACAGGTATTTTACTGGCGATGTCAGGATCGGCTGCCAGGCGTTAAGTGAAAAGCCGAGCGTGAGCGGGCTTTTTGATCGCACGGTGACCAGTCCGTCTAAATGATCCTGTAAATTCTTACCAACACCGGGCAGTTCAAGGACAACCTGAACACCTGCTTTGGTCAGCGCGTCCCGGGAACCGATTCCAGATTTCATCAGTATGTGCGGCGAGCTGATAGCTCCAGCGCATAAGATAACGTCTTTTTTTACCATCAGAGAAAGCTGTTCCTGAGATTCTCCCATCCGAACACGTACGCCTTTCACCATATTGTCGCTGATGATCAGATCCTGAACTTCACAATCTGTCATCACGTGGAGGTTGCTTCTGTCCAGATGGGGATGCAGGAAAGCGCGATAGCTGGATAAACGCCGGCCGTCTTTCTGGGTCACGTTGTAAATGCCTACGCCGTTGATGTTCGCATCATTAAAATCGCGATTCTCCGGCAGGCCTGCTCCGCGACCGGCATTGATAAATACTGAAGAGATGGGATTGGCATCCCGTGGCGCGGTAACGTCAAGCTCGCCGTTAAAACCGTGAAATGCCGGGTTCTGCATCAGCTGGTTGTTCTCGGAGCGCTTGAACCAGGGCAGTACATCATCCCAACCCCAGCCTTCACATCCAGCTCCATCACGCCAGCGATCATAGTCCGAAGGCAACCCGCGAATATAAATCATGCTGTTCATCGATGAGGAGCCACCGAGCGCCTTGCCACGCGGCACATGCAACTGACGTCCCCCCAGGTGTGTCTGGGGGGCGGAGTAAAAATTCCAGCTGAATTTTTTACTTTTGTAGAGAGTGATGGTGCCTGCTGGCGTATGGATGCGCGGTGTATCGTCCCGACCTCCAGCCTCAATGAGGCACACCTTCAGATCTTTTCGTTCTGACAGACGTGCAGCCAGCACCGAACCGGATGAACCTCCGCCAATGACGATATAGTCATATTGATTAGTCTCTTTCATACCACATCCACTGATTACTTTTAAACAGAAGCCTGAGCGACTGACTGTGAGCGGCTCATCAGATAATAAACAGGTGAAACAACGACCAGTCCCACAATCCAGGATATATCAGCTCCCCCCAGAGCGTTCGCTGCGGGGCCAGTATAAATTGCAGTAGACATAAATGGCACTTCTACAGCAATACCCAGGATATAGCAGAATATGGCTCGGATATTGTAGTAACCGTAGACCCCACCATCACGGCGGAAGAAAGACGCGACATCGTAGTTTCCGTGCGCGACCAGGTAGTAGTCCACCAGGTTAATCGCGGTCCAAGGAACCAGCACATAGAGCAATATCAGGATAAAGTTGGTGTAGTTGATCAGGAAGTTCTCCTGACCATAAATCGCAATCGCAATCTCAATCACGATGGTGATAATGGCGGTGATAATCCGGGCAGATGAAAGCGGGGACCATCGCGGGAAAAAGGTCTGGCCCAGCGTTAGCGTACACAGCACGCCACAATATAAATTCATCGCATTGGTCGCCGCGATCCCCAGCGCAAACACCACAATCACGGTGAAAGAAAAACCGCCGGTCATATTAACGATGGCGGTAATTAAATCGCCATCCACCACGCAGATGGAAACAAGGATCCCCAGAATCATCGGGAAGAAGGAGCCCAGCACGCAGCCCAGATAGCTACACCAGAACACGCTGGTTTCACTGATATCTTTCGGCATGTAGCGTGAATAGTCTGAGACATATGGGGCATAGGCCAGTTGCCAGAGTGCCGCAATCGAAATCGCGCCAAGGAAACCGCTCATGTTAAAACCATTACGGCTCATAAAATCCGCTGGCAGGCCATGCATAAAAATAATCCAGACGAAGGTGGCGGCCAGTACTATCCCCGATACCCATGACATCACACGGGTGTAGGCATGAATCAGTTTATAACCGAACGCGGTGGCGATGAGGCTGAGCACTGCGGAGGCGATTATTCCGGCATTGGAAGAAATCGGCGCATAGATAGCATGTAGCGACTGTCCTCCCAGCACCAGGTTGGATGCCAGGAAGCCGATATACATGATCACCACCAGCGCGACAACCAGCACTGAACCGTAAGACCCGAATTGACCGCGCGTCTGCACCATTTGCGGTACGCCAAGCTGCGGACCTTGGGCAGAGTGCAGCGCCATAAACAACCCGCCGATCAGGTTACCAATCAACACCGCAACCGTTGCCCACAGGAAGGAGAGATGGAACACACTCACTGCCAGCGCACCCGTGATCACGGTCAGCAGCATAATATTGGAGCCGAACCAGATGGTGAACAGATCACGGGGCTTACCGTGCCGTTCTGAAAGTGGTATGGGCTGAATAGTGCTCAGCTCAACGGTGGATGAAGATGCGTTATTTTTATGGTTTGTCATTATTCTGCTCTCAACATAAGGGGATCTGCAGGCTCTTCTCATGCAGCAACAATCCACAGATCCCTTGCGATGAAATGAGGAAAGGTTGTCTATAGATTGTTACCGTGCATCCATGGTGCAGGAGAGCATGAATAAGGAGAAAGGACGAAAAATATGGGTAAGCACAATAAAAAAATGTGTTAACCCCTAACTGAAATTTACGCACTTTTTGGGGGCAATGCAGTCTGCTGTGCGACGTTTCAACATTGTGAAAATTACCTAAGATACAGTGCACTGTGATTTAAAAGGATTTCTTTGCACCATTACCAAGCATTGCTGGGTGACAATGGTGCTTTCCTGGCAATATATATTGTTTCCAATAGTCCATATTGAAAATAAAAAAACGAGGAATGCCTGCGTCCGACGCTGTATTTAATGCGCTGTAAATAGAGATTTTCCCCTTACCTTTAGTGACTTATTCCGCAAAATCTCACTATGATGGGGCAAACTCCCGTCATGTTGCCGGGTTTAATCAAACGGTTAGGAACTGCGCGCAGGATGACCACGTTACACGACCTGGATTTGAAACAGTAGGAAGCCTTTGCCTCGGTTATTTCGGCTTTGTTGAATAAATCAGATTTCGGGCGAGCCTCACTGTAGCGGGCTGGGTTTTCAGGCAATACGCACACTTTCCGGCATACCGGCCTTCGTCATTTTGTTCAGCGCACGCACCATGGCTAGAGCCTCTGCAACCTGACCATCATAGTCACGCAACGTCAGTGAAGCTCCGAACCGCTGCTTCACCCTGTACATCGCCGTTTTCGCTATAGAGCGACGGTTATGCTCAGTTAATCCGTGCATTCCAGCTGCATTTTCGTCCCTGTAATTACAGCGGTAAGCTGGATGCTGAAACTGCCGCGATCCTCTATGCTCTTGTGGAAAAATACAAATAGGGAGATACAGATTATGAATGAATTTATTACGGGCGGGTGGAGTCAGTCACTGTCTGGCAGACCCCTTAAAGAATTCGACGTCATGATGTATGGCATGGTGACAAACCTTGACGGACTGACAACAGGGACGCCGGCCAGCCCCGGCTGGAGTCCGGAAAAGCAGGATAAACCCGATAATACCCCCTATTATAAAGGGAAGACGCTCTGGGTCTATGGCGGAGGCGGGTGCTCCCCTGAAGGAAAACCTTCAAATCAGGATGAAGTATTGCGGATTGCTGAAGCCACAAAAAGCCGGGGCTGGGATGGTGTGGACTTTGATGATGAATGCAATATGAACACCGGTCTCGTCATTGAGGCAATGAAGCAGTTAAAAAAATGCCAGAAAGAAACCAGTTTTTGTTTTATTGCCGGATACTCTTACAATCATCCGGCTACAGATAACGGTAAAAAACTGAACGAAAAGGTTAAAAATCTCATCCAGTCAGGCCAGTGTGACCGGTTTATTCATTACTGTTATGCCTCAGCAATGTGGAGCAATGAGGACATTACTGGCAACGTTATTCCCGCCCTGAAACGGACGTTAGAGCACGGTGCCGAAAACAAGAAATGCATTCTGGCCCTGACAACAAAGGGAATGACGGACTGGAATTTTAATTACTTCATCGATCAGGTGCTCGATTTTAATCTTGGGGGATTGTTTATATGGAAATATGAAGATTTAAAAGATGGATATTATAAAATAATAAAAGACAGGCTGTGGAAATAAAAAATAAGATATGCGCATGGTTCTAAAATAAGTGGCCGCCATGGCGGTCACCATAATATTCACTCAGCAGAGTAAATAGTTTCCGCTATTCAATAAAACCCAGCTTAAACTGCGCTTTACCGGCTAGTGACACCAGTCCCGGGTTCTCTTGATAAGAAGCAAGCAGGGGTAAAAAGACGGCACCGCCAATGATACTCCGGCTGTCGGAATCTACCGGTCGTAGTCCCCATATATTCTGGTATGTCATCGGTACATTCTGTTCGTTAATGACCGTATTACCGGTATACAGCATGATATGCCCCGGAATGTATACAAGCGTGGTAAACGGCCTGCCATGCTCCGTGAGATAACGAAGCCGTGTGCTGGTGTCCTCCTGGCTAAGGTCGACAATCCGGGCTGCGGCCTGTATCTGTGCCGCTGAGTTTCTGGGAAGAAATATGGTTCTGTCGTATTAAGAAGTTGTCAGGTAACATACTGTTTTTTTGCGATGTTACCTGACCATGTCTCTGATCCGAAATGCTTTTAAACGGTTACATTACCCCGTCGATATCATCGCGCAGTGCGTCCGCTGGTATCTGGCTTATTCCCTGAGCCTGCGCAATCTGGAGGAGATGATGACAGAGCGGGGCGTGGTTGTTGACCATTCGACGCTTCACCGCTGGGTTATCCGCCTGGTGCCGCTGCTGGACAGGGCATTTCGCCGGCATAAACGTGCCGTGGGCCGCCGGTGGCGAATGGACGAGACGTATATCCGGGTCAGGGGGCAGTGGAAATATCTGTACCGTGCAGTCGATACGACGGGTCAAACCGTCGACGTTCTGCTGACCGCCAGGCGTGACGCTGCAGCGGCGTTGCGCTTCTTTCGTAAGGCTATCCGCCATCACGACTAACCTGAGGTGGTGACCATCGATAAAAGCGGTGCAAACACCGCTGCCCTTGCGGAGCTGAATGCTGGCAGGGAGGAGTACATTAAGGTCAGGCAGAGTAAGTACCTGAACAATCTGGTTGAGCAGGATCACCGTAATATCAAACGGCGGATAAAGCTGATGACGGGATTCAAATCCTTCCGACGGGGGCAGTCTATTTCTGGCGGGGATCGAAATCATACACATGTTACGCAAAGGACAGCTTCAACATCCGCACGGGGGCGGATTGTCCCTGGCAGAGCAGTTTTACCTTCTGGTTACATAAAAAATTAACAGACCCGTTTTCCGGCAACCTGCCGCCGTTAATGCGACAGAGCTGATTAAAGGTTATCGAACCTTACTCTGAAAATGATATCAACTATTGCCCGACAATTATCACGCCACAAAAAAGTGTAATACCCGTTCAGAAAGATGTTTATTAGCTTCACCTCACCACCGCTCCATTTACAAAGAGATTCACCAGATGCGAGATTCGTGTTTTCGGCGAAATGTCGTTCTCGGCACACAGTAAGATGGCCGTGGCAATGCACACCAGATCGTCAAAGGTGACATCAGGCCGAATAGCTCCCAGCTTTTGAGTCTGGTCAAGAAGACGTCTCCCTTCCGCACTCGTTGCGAGGCAGCCCGGCGTTCCGATCTGGAGAACAGTGCCGAGTGAGGACGCAAGACCGCGATAGACGGTCGTGAGTTGAACCAGTTCTTCTAAATAGGCTTGCAAGCCGCTTAATGGGCCAAGTTCGGCAGCCCGGGCGCGGCTGTTTTCTGCAAAAGTGAGGAAGCGGGCGCTGTAGGCCGCAGCCAACAGATCTTCGCGTGTTGGAAAGCGCCGATACAGCGTACCGATACCGACCCCGGCACACTTCGCAACATCGTCCAGGGAGGCGCTCGCGCCTTTCACCAGAAACACTTCTTCGGCGGCTGCGAGGATGCGCTCTCTGTTTCGTTGGGCGTCGGCCCTTAAAGTTATTTCATCGCTCAAAATCCTAGTCTCGCTGCAACTTGATAAATGGAGAATATCTCCACATAATAAGTGGAACAACCCTCCATTTGAAACGAAAGCGAGTAAGCGACATGACAACACGGTTTGAGAACAAGGTGGTGCTCGTCACTGGCGGCACGGACGGCATCGGTCTGACCACTGCCAAATCCTTCGCCGAGCAAGGTGCTCACGTCTACATCACTGGTCGCCGACAAGACCGAATGAATGAAGCCTTAAAGGAAATCGGGTACGGTGTTGTGGGCGTGCAAGGCGATGTCAGTAATCTGGCTGACCTTGATCGCCTGTACGCGAAGATTCAGCAGGAAAAAGGCCGTGTGGATGTGGTTTTTGCCAACGCAGGAATATCGGAATCAGCACCGATTGGTGGTATTGAGGAAGATCACTTTGAGCGTGTGTTCGGCATTAACGTGAAAGGGACTGTCTTCACCGTGCAGAAAGCGCTGCCGCTGATGACTGCTGGTGGCAGCGTCATCCTGACCGGCTCATGTGCAGGCAGCAAGGGTTTTGCAAATCTTTCCATTTATAGTGCAACGAAGGCGGCGATCCGCTCGCTTGCGCGCACATGGACTACCGATCTGAAAAGTCAGGGCATCCGGGTAAATGTCGTTTCTCCTGGAATGGTTTTGACCCCCGCGATGCAGACCTATATGCAAAAAAATGAAGGTTCGGAATCGTGGATGCAGCAAGTAATACCATTCGCCAGGCTCGGCAGAACCGAAGAAATTGCAAAGGCGGTCATGTTCCTGGCTTCTGACGAAAGCAGCTTTGTCGGCGGTGAAGAACTGTTCGTAGATGGCGGCTTCGTGGCTGTTTGATACGGAGCGCTTTTTTGCCGGCCGGGGGAGATTCATCTCCCCTTTCTTTTGTTCCTGGTGCCGCAACGCTTCTGGATACAGTACCCTAAGATAATTAGGGCGTATTTTGATATTATCCCTTATCCAGAGCATTAATTATCCTTCTCTTGCTTCAGAGATAATTTTATAGACCGTTGATCGCGCAATTCCAATTTGACGTGAAATTTCCGTTGCCCCGGATCCTTTGCTATAAAGTGCTAAAACGATAGACCTGTTTACGGTACGTTTGCGGCCGAATCGTATGCCTTTGGGCACTGTTGCAAAGTTCGCAATGGATTACCCTTACATTTCAAAGGCTCTGCTCACCAGACGCATCTCGCCCAGGGGATCACCATAATAAAACGGTGTGGCCTGGCCTTTGCGCAGTGCACGCATCACCTCGATGCCTTTGATTGTGGCGTAAGCCGTCTTCATCGATTTAAATCCCAGCATGGCACCGATTATCCTTTTCAGCTTGCCGTGATCGCATTCAATGACGTTATTCCGGTACTTAATCTGTCGGTGTTCAACGTCAGACGGGCATCGACCTTCGCGTTTGAGCAGCGCAAGCGCACGGCCATAGGTGGGTGCCTTATCCGTGTTGATAAAGCGCGGGATCTGCCACTTCTTCACGTTGTTGAAGATTTTACCCAGGAACCGGTAGGCGGCTTTGCTGTTACGACGTGGGGAGAGATAAAAATCGACGGTGCGGCCTCTGCTGTCGACGGCGCGGTAAAGATAAGCCCAGCGACCATTCACCTTCACGTACGTTTCGTCAATGTGCCACGGATTGAGATCGGAGGGGTTACGCCAGTACCAGCGCAGTCGTTTTTCCATTTCAGGCGCATAGCGCTGGACCCAGCGGTAAATCGTGGTGTGATCGACATTCACGCCGCGTTCGGCCAGCATCTCCTGCAGCTCACGGTAGCTGTTACCGAATTTGCAGTACCAGCGTACCGCCCACAGGATGATGTCACGCTGAAAATGCCTGCCTTTAAATGGGTTCATATAGCTGCTCCGTCAGCAAAAGGTGACGATGAGTTTATCACCTCCGGATTTTTGCAACAGTGCCCGTCGATTTCATATTGACCGATCCGCCGTACCTGGTCGGCTTTCGCGACCGTTCCGGGCGTACCATCGCCGGCGACAAAACCGACGAGTGGCTCCAGCCCGCCTGTCATGAGATGTACCGCGTGTTGAAAAATGACTCCCTTATGGTCAGCTTTTACGGCTGGAACCGCGCCGATCGCTTTATCAGCGCCTGGACCGCAGCCGGCTTCCGCATCGTCGGCCACTTTGTTTTCACCAAAACCTACGCCTCAAAATCCGCATACGTGGGCTACACGCATGAGTGCGCCTACGTGCTGGCAAAGGGCCGCCCGCGCCTGCCGGAGAACCCGCTGCCGGACGTGCAGGGCTGGAAATACACCGGTAACAAACACCATCCGACCGAAAAACCCGTCACCAGCCTTCAGCCCCTGATCGAGTCATTCACACACCCGGGCGGTAAGCGTCACATAAAGGCCGTGTTGACATCAGAAAATTGCGGCACCTTTTCAAGTATCAGCCAGGATTTTTTAGGTTCTTCACTCCTCTTTTTGTTATAAATGAGCTTACCAGTAGCAAGGGGTATCATGACAGGAATTCGGGGTGCTACATGCAGTTAACTTAATGAATTACAGGGTTTTTGATGAAAAAAATAATTCTCGCGCCGTCGAATCTGGGGCTTAACCCACTCTACGAAGGTCATATCCCGGGAACATTTCGTGCTCCTTCAGTCCTTATGCAGCACGGTCTGAATGAAATTTTTTCCGACTACGACATCGTTACTGTCCCATGTCCTGACTACAGTCCTGAACCTGAGCCGGGTACTGATATTCTGAATGGTCACAAGCTCAGACATCTCAACCTGAAACTGGCAGATGAAGTTGAAGCTGCACATTGCTGTAACCTGCGACCTGTTGTGATCGGGGGTGACTGCGGCATACTCCCGGGTGCCTTACTTGGCAGCAGACGTAGGTTAGGGGATCTTGCACTTGCAACCGGGCGGGGAGAACGGCTACTTACTGAATGGCCAGGAATTGGCCACTGGTTACAGACGATGCTGTAATTCAACTCGGGGAGCGCGAATCGCTCAGTGAGGATTATGAATGGCCAGACATTGCCGGCACGGATATCCTGCGTATAACTATTTTCGAGGCTTTGAAACTATCGGATAAGCAGCTTACTGACATGATCTCAGGGCGTCTTAATCGTTTTACTGAAATACCATACTGGATCCACCTTGATTTGGATGTACTGGACAGCTCGGAAATGGCGGCTGCAGATTGCCCCGGAACGCCAGGTTTTTCCTCTTCAAAACTCGTAAATATCTGCCGTGTACTGTTCATGAGCACCCGCTGCTGTGGCATTACAGTTACGATTTATGATCCTGATCTTGACCCGGAAGGAACCACAGCTGTACTGGTGTCAGACATCATAGGAAATATAACCGGCGATATCTGCCGGGGTCTCATGTAGGCAGTATCGCTTAAATAAGACGCCACCTGACGGTTATTTTAATATAGTGAAAAATCAATAGATGTACCGGGGAATTTATCGATAACCATCTGAATAATTGGGCTTGAGACAACTGAGGGGATACAGTGAACACTACAATGATTAAGCTTATTTTCAGCCCCCCTCTATGCTCATAATTTTTTATAACTATTCACTGAGCCTTCGGAACAGGCTTGGATAGTCTTCGATAATACCTGCGTCGTCTATACATAAATCAGCGGAGAAATCACGGAAAATCCCTTCGTACCTGTACATCCGGTTCAGCTCCAGACACGTATAACGCTGACTGACTGAGGCGGGTTCGAATATTTCACCGATTTCTTCTGGTAACGGAATATAGGCGACTTTTATAGACTTACTCTCTTTCTCGGCAAGATTTAAACGCCTTAATGGCAGCATATTTGTAGCCGGAGTAAAACCGATATCAACGTCATGACAGTGCTGTAGATGTATGAGTTGCCTGTCATTTTCAATATCATGCCAGATGCCATTTTCATCACATGTGATATGGAGTGATGGGCCGCCAACATACCTGACCTGTACGTTCCTTGTTCTGAATCGTTCATCTGTAACTACACGGTACCAGGCCCCGTAATTGCTTTTTCTATTACCTGCAACGATACCTTCAATAATTATCCCGTTATCGGAAACACTGATATCACAATGCTCTATCCCGTTTCCATCGCAGGATCTCCACCTTATAAGTCTTCTCACCATTATCTTCTCCACCTTGTTTTAATTGAGAAAAGTTAACTTTCAGCTGCCTTCTGATACCTGTTTGCTTTGAAAAGCAAAAAACCTCAGAGATACTCACTCACTTTCCATGAAAGCATGTTGTGAATACGATTTATCGGCCATTCCTGAATATGGGATAAGACATAACGTAACCACGCCTCCGGATCCACATCATTCAGCCGACAGGTACCAATTAATGAGTACAGTACAGCGGCATGTTCACCGCCCCTGTCTGAACCGGCAAACAGCCAGTTCTTCCGGCCCAGAGCGACCCCGCGCAGAGCATTCTCCGCGGTGTTGTTATCGATTTCTGCCCAGCCATTCCGGCAGTACAGATTCAGTGCATCCCACTGCTTCAGCAGATAAGTAAATAGACTGGCCCCATAGATCACCAGACACTTCGCCTCTCTTAAAATAAGAGGTAGTCTTAGAACTATGTTTAACACCA
>NZ_JBYUWC010000032.1:0-30590 GCF_058137865.1 Erwinia sp. 009765445 | reverse complement strand
CATCAAATAAAACAGAAAGGCCACCCTTACGGGTGGCCTTTTTGCTTTCAGACAGGAACCCCGGCCTGACGGCCGGGTTTTTTGCGTTTATCTTGCCGCTGAAAACCAAACCTTCCTCACAAAATTGCCTCCCAGATCAAAAACAATTTCTTAACAATCAGCCTCTGAGGTTTACTGCTATAGCGTATTTGCATTTTGTCGCTAATTATTAGCAAGGAAAAGAAGAGGTTAATCCCATGGCAGAGGCCACATCACAACAGACTGTGAGAGCGACAGCTCCTGCAGCGGACACCCGCCAGCGAATCCGGGCAATCGTGGGTGCTTCATCCGGTAACCTGGTAGAATGGTTTGATTTTTATGTCTATTCCTTCTGCTCACTCTATTTCGCCCATATCTTTTTTCCTTCAGGCAATCCAACCACCCAGCTGCTGCAAACCGCCGGTGTCTTTGCGGCCGGATTTCTGATGCGTCCTGTTGGTGGCTGGGTGTTTGGTTATATTGGTGATAAGTATGGCCGTAAGAAATCAATGCTGATCTCCGTATGCATGATGTGCTTTGGCTCGCTGGTGATCGCCTGCCTGCCGGGGTATGCGACTATTGGCATCTGGGCTCCTGCTCTGCTGTTGCTCGCCCGCCTGTTCCAGGGGCTGTCGGTCGGCGGAGAGTACGGTACCAGCGCCACCTATATGAGCGAGGTTGCCATTGAAGGCCGCAAGGGATTCTATGCCTCATTCCAGTACGTCACGCTGATTGGTGGACAACTGATGGCGTTGCTGACGATAGTGGTATTGCAGCAAATCCTGACGGATGAAGAGTTACGGGCATGGGGCTGGCGAATTCCTTTTGCTCTGGGCGCAGTGCTGGCCATTGTCGCGCTTTATCTGCGCCGATCGCTGAATGAAACATCCGATCGTAAAAGCCGTGAGCACAAAGATGCCGGATCGCTGAGAGGGCTTTGGAAGAATCGCCGTGCCTTTATTATGGTGTTGGGTTTCACTGCGGGCGGCTCTCTGAGCTTCTACACCTTTACAACCTATATGCAGAAATACCTGGTCAACACATCGGGCATGGATACCCGTACAGCCAGTGCCTTAATGACCGTTGCGCTATTTATTTTTATGCTGGTACAGCCACTGATTGGTGCATTGTCTGACAAAATTGGACGTAAAAACTCAATGTTGATCTTCGGTGGGCTGGCTGCAGTCTGTACCGTACCGGTGCTGACACTGCTGCAAAGCGTCAGCAGCCCGTACATTGCCTTTATGCTGGTTATGCTTTCACTGCTGATCACCAGTTTTTACACCTCGATCAGTGGCATTCTGAAAGCGGAGATGTTTCCCCCCGAAGTCAGAGCGCTGGGAGTGGGACTTTCTTATGCTGTAGCCAACGCAATTTTTGGCGGCTCTGCGGAATATGTTGCGCTTTCGCTGAAGGCGGCGGGAAGTGAAACCAGCTTCTTCTGGTATGTCTCCGCTCTTGGCGCGGTCGCTTTTCTGGTATCACTGATGCTGCATGGCAAAGGGAAGGGTATCAGGCTCTGATTAATGACCGATATTCCATAACGCATAGCCGGTGGCTGCACCGGCTATATCCCAGCTGAAATCTTTCCAGCTCCAGCCCGTTCCACCTTCACGACTGTCATACAACTCTTTGGCTGCCCCAAGGCTGATGGCAAACATCAGGCCGAAGCTGCCGCTGTGCCCCTCGCTCCAGTTCTGACGCTGGCCGTAAGCATTCCCGGCAGCAGAGAGGAAAGCCGAAGAGATGAAGTGTTGAGCTTTGTCTTTGCCCGTCCAGCTGTCTTCAGCCATGTGGGTACAGCCCGTACAAAATAGCGTTAACAGCAGCAGAAGTTTGCGCATAATCCTTCCCTGTAAAAAGGCCCTGTACGAAGACAGGGCCAGAAAGCAAAGCGGACTCACAGAATACGGCTGATCAGCCGGTCGATGCGGATGCGGCGCAGGCGGCGGATCAGCTTTCTGACTTTAACCGGGTAGTCAGCGATACTTTCCAGATCGCGGAAATGTTGCACGACAGTGGTGTCTTTACGGATCAGGGCCAGCTCTTTCTCTCGCTGTTCAGCCAGCTGCTGCAGCGGATCGTGGATCAGCACCGCATTTTCCAGGTCCAGACGCCAGGCGCGTGGATTGAGGTTGTTGCCGGTAATCAGCATCCACTCATCATCAACCCACATCCCTTTAAGATGGTAGCTGTTCTCACCGTCTTTCCAGAGGCGCACGCTAAGTTGCCCGCTGGTGACGTAATACTGCAGGCGGCTGAGGAAGCGGCGCAGGTTGATCTCATACAGATAAGGCAACGCACCAATAATCTTGAACGGCTGATCCTCGGGGATATAAAAGTCATTGGCGGTCTTATCGCCAACGATGATTTCAACCTCACGGCCCTGGCGCAGCAGCCAGATGATATTACGAACCAGAATAGCTGGCATATTGAAATAGGGGGTACACAGCGTCAGCTTCTGCTCGGCGCAGGGCATCAGGTGATAGATGGTTTTGTTGAGCAGGCTGCGTTTACCAAGGCCAACCAGCGGCGTGACGGCAAGCTGTTCATTATTGGCATCACCTTTGAAATCATAATCAAAGCCGCGCAGATCCTGGCGGAACTGTCGCGTCTCGTTTTTGATTTCCGGGCTCTTCGGACGTTCATGCTGGTCAAGACGGTGAACCGCTTCGGCCTGAATCAGGTTCTTATCGATCCAGTTAACCAGAGTGTCGGACAGCTGGGGATTGGTGATCAGCTGATAGCGATCGTAACGGTATTTATCGTGCTGATGCAGATAAACATCGTTCAGGCTGGCACCCGTATACAGCAGTGTGTCATCTACCACTGAGCCTTTAAGGTGCAGTACGCCCAGCGCTTCACGGGTATTCACCGGCACACCATAAACGGGAATGGCGATATCTGCATTCTGGTCCGCCATATCACAGTACCAGTCAGCGTTAGTTGCGCCACGTGCCACACCGATTCGGCCACGCTGGGCACGATGCCAGTCAACCAGAATGCGGACGTCCAGCTCAGGGCGACGACGCTTAGCTTCATACAGAGCGGAAAGAATGCTGCGGCCACCGTCATCATTTTCCAGATAAAGGGCAACAATGCAGATACGCCGCGTCGCACCGGCGATTTTCTCCAACAAAGTCTGACGAAAATCAGCAGGGGAATAGAGCGTGGTGAAGTCAGCAACCGACTGAGACAGTTTTGGCAGTTGCGCAAGGTGCTGTTGGTGTTTGTTACGTTTGAATTTAGACAACATCACAGTGCGTATCTTCTCTGTTCATAGAATGGCCTTTTGCCATAAAATCATCACCCTAACCGCGAATATTACCATTAGTTAGTGCCGAAGTCGGCAGTTTTACGTTTCCAGACATTATCCGGCGGCGTTCAACGGCAAAGACAGGCTGACGATCCCGTCCTCCAGCTGCACATCAATGGCAAAATTCAGTTTGCGCGCCAGGGTTATCATCCCCTGATTACGCGGCATGGTGATGCCGTTCAGCTGCTGCAGACCATGCTGACGGGTGTAGATTATCATCTTCTCCAGCAGCCGCCGACCCAGGCCCAGCCCCTTAAGATCGGATCGCACCAATACTGAAAACTCGGCGTCAATATTGTCTGCATCAGAGATCGCCCGCGTGACGCCAATGATCTCTTCCGCGCCGTTATGCTCCCGCACCGCGACAATCGCCATCTCTCGATCGTAGTCGATTTGCGTCATGTTAGCCAAATCGTCATGGGTAAACTCATTGATCTCACTGAAGTAGCGATAGTAGAGATCCTCTTTTGTCACCCGGGCAATAAACTGCCGTAACAGAGGCTCATCTTCCGGCAAAATAGGGCGGAACAGGCAGTGCTGACCGTTTTTCAGTTCAATGGCTTCTTCCAGCGCGTGGGGATAAGGGCGGATCGCCAGTCGTGCTTGCGGATCGCCAGCAAAGGGCACCAGCTGCATGGTGACATCCAGCAGCGAAAACTCTTCACCGGCGGCCAGCAGTGGATGAATATCCAGACGTACAATTTCCGGACAGTCGACAATCAGGTTGGAAACCTGCACCAGTACTCTGCTGATGCCGGTAATATCAAGAGGACGAAGTGCGCTGCGTCCCCGGATCTTGCCACTTTTAATGGCCTGAATAACCAGATAGCGCGCCAGCGTCATATTCAGCGGCGGCAGGGCCATAACGGCCTGTTTGTCCGCCTGCCACTCAATGCCGCCTTCCCCCAGCATGATCATCGGGCCAAATACTTTATCCTGCTCAACCACAATCCGCAGTTCCTGCGCTCCGGCACGGTTTGCCATACTCTGCACTAACAGACCGTGGATGCGGGCCTGAGGCCAGGCCAGCTTAACGCGATCGAGAATTGCCTCAGCGGCCTGCTGTACCTCGCTGGCAGTGCGCAGATAAAGCATCACACCCTGAACTTCTGATTTGTGCGGGATATCAGGTGAACGGAGCTTAAGAGCGACCGGATAACCAATCTGCCCGGCGATATGTACTGCCTCCGCGCTGTCGCTGGCGATCCATGTTGGCAGGGTGCTCAGACCGTAGGCCTGCAGAATCGCCTGAACTTCATGGGTATCCAGCGTGGTGGCTCCCTCATCCAGTGCCTGTTGAATTAACTGGTGAGCTTCAGCGGTGTTGGCTTTCAGATCCGCAGGCAGTGCGGGCGTTTCACGCAGCTGTTTCTGGTTACGCCGATATTCCACCATATGCATAAAGGCGGTTACCGTTCCTTCCGGTGTGCGATAAGTTGGAATCCCGGCATCGCTGAAGAGTTTTCTTGCGTCCAGAGAAGAGAACTCTCCGCACCAGTTGGTTAGCAGGCTTAGCTGCTTTCCGCGAGGATGGCTGGCGACGGTCTCAATCAGGCGCTGAGCCGTCACCGTGGCCGGAGCAACTGCACTGGGCGCGTGGATAATCATCAACGCATCAATATCCGGGCTGTCCAACAGACGGGAGACTGTTTGCTGATAACGCTCTGGTGTTGCGTCATCTTTCAGATCGAGCGGATTCCCGGCGGCGATCTCTCCAGGCAGCAGGCTTTGCAGATTGGTGAGTAAATCCTCACTCAGCGTGGCCAGTTTGCCGTTACGGGCATCAAGCGCATCCAGAGCCAGCGCGGCCGGAGCTGCACCGTTGCTCACAATCATCAGCCGTTCGCCGCGCAGCGGTCGCATATGGCTTAATGTTTCAACAGCAGAGAACAGTTCATGCGTATCCTGTACACGCAGCAGGCCAGCACGCTGAATAGCCGCATCCCAGGCTGCGTCCAGGCCGCCGTGCGTATTGAGCAATAACTGTGCCTGCTGGCTGCGTCCGCTGCGGATAATCAGAATAGGTTTGTTTCTGGAGGCACTCCTGGCCGCCGAAACAAAGCGTCGGGCATCACTCAGATGTTCCAGGTAGAGCACAATGGCGCTGGTCTTACCGTCCCTTGCGAGGAAGTCGAGCAGGTCATCGGCATCAATATCCAGACTGTCCCCCAGTGCGATAAACCAGGAAAAGCCGAGCTGGCGCTGCTGAGCCCAGTCGAGAATGGTATTGGAGACGGCCGCGGACTGGGAGACAAACGCCAGTTTACCGCGATGAATGGGCACCGGGGAAAAGCTGGCGTTCAGGCCCTGCCATGGTGCCAGCAGGCCGAGGCTGTTCGGACCAAGCAGGCGGATCTGCCATTCAGCGGCACACTGCTTTAATGCTTCCAGCTGGCTGGCTGGGGCAGAGAGGATAATACAGGCTTTACAGCCGCGTTCGCCCAGCGCACGCAACAGATCGAGATTACGGCTGGCATGGGTGCAAATTACAGCGAGATCGGGAGAGAGCGGCAGGCTGGCAACATCCGGCCAGGCCAGTACGCCGCAGACAGCCTTATATTTAGGGGTGACCGGAAGAACCGGGCCGCTGAAGCCACCTGCCAGCAGGTTACGCATCATCAGGTAGCCCGCGCGTTCCGGGCGCATTGAGGCACCAATGACCGCGATAGATTTGGGACGTAACAGCGCTTCCAGCCCTCGTTGGCTCATTTCCGGCTCCTGATGCGAGTAGTTATCCCTGATTTTAAACGCTTTCGCGCTTTATTGCTGCGGGTTACCCGAGGTTATCAGGATTAAAGCCGTCGGGGAGAAACGTGGGCGCTGAAGCTTTTTGCTGATGTAACGGGTGGTGAGGTTTACCGGCCAGATAGCGATGGCGGAACAGATCGAAATGCCGGGTCAGGGCCATCCCGGCCGCAGTATCGCCAGCCTGCATCAGCAATTCTGCCGCCACTTCCGCCGTGCAGTGCTGACCTTCTGCGTGGATTTCGCGCAGCTGATAATTGGACGGCGTCGAAAGCTGAAGTGACATCACTGGCAGGGCATCCAGCCACGGGCTTTTACGAAACATCTTGCGCGCTTCGGTCCATGTTCCGTCCAGCATGATAAACAGTGGCGGCTTACCGCTGAGCGGCGGCACATTCATTACCGGGCGGCCCGCATCCGCGTAAGATTCAGGGAATACCACCAGCGGCTGCACATCCGGATTTTTTACCGCCGCCAGCAGTGCCGGATCCGGCTCGGTGCGTGACCAGCCAAAAGCCTGAGTATCCGGCAGGATATCGGCAATCAGTCGCCCGGTATTACTGGGTTTCATCGGTTCGCTGTCGAACATCACCAGGCAAAAACGACTGCGTGCCTGTTGCGGTTGTAGCGTGGCGCAAAGGCAGTTTTTCTTAGGCAGCAAACAACGCTGGCAGCGTGGAATACGGTTGCCACGGGCAAGAAAAGGGCGGGTGGCACGGGCGAGACGCTCAGCGCGCAGGCGAAGGACAGCGTTTTCAGTCATGGAGGCGAATTCAGGAAAAACGCCATTCTAGCGGAAATGCGGGAGAAGCAGTAGTGGCCAGGCGAACCTGACCACCGGCACTCAGATGTTTTCGTCGAGCCACTCGGTAAACGGAGCTTTCGGCATGGCACCGCTGAGCATATCCACCTTCTGACCCTGTTTGAAGACCATAATCGTAGGGATGCTGCGAATGCCGAAACGGGCACTCAGCTCAGGTTCGGCTTCCGTGTTCACCTTCAGGAAGCGCACCTGGCCGCTGCGCTCTCCCGCCACGTCTTTATAGACAGGCGCAAAGTTGACGCACGGACCGCACCAGGGTGCCCAGAAATCAATTACTACGGGCAAGTCATCCTGCAGGTATTTGTCGAGCGTGGCGGTGGTTGCATTAATGACCTCGCCGTTAAACAAATCGCTGCCGCAGCGGCCGCATTTCGCGCCGTCACTGATACGCTCTTGCGGAACGCGATTCGTCGCCTGGCATGAAGCACAAACCGTATTCATTGATTCACCTCGGTGATGTTGGGGTAAGCAGTTACTTACCGTGTGTCTGCCTCAGAATGCGGTAATTATGGCTGCCCTTATCGCAGGCAACAAAGAGATTTATTCAATGGGTATAATAGGTAGTGGCTCACAACGTTTTGCGGCGGGGCGTCAGGGCGGGAAAATGCCAGAAGCGCGCTTTATAATGGAAGTTGATAGCTAAGCGCTGCCACATCAGGTAATCTGCGCGCTTCGCGCTCAGCCAGGTGGAGGGAAAATGAACGACGAATTTAAAGGTAAAAGCGGTAAAGTCAAAGTGATGTATGTCCGCGGTGATGACGAGAACAGCAAAGGCGGGCAAAATCCCCGCACCGGTAAAGGTGGACCTCGTCAGGATGGCAATCGTCGTCCTTCACGAAACGCAGACAGCAAGCCGCGTGGCGGGCGCGATCGCGATATAGCACCAGGTGACTCACCATGGCGCACGGTTTCACGCGCGCCTTCGGCCTCAGCAGCCGGGGATGATAAACCGGATCACGGTGGCATCAGCGGCAAAAGTTATATTGACCCGGAGCAGATCCGTCGTCAGCGCATGGAAGAGACGCGGGTGTATGGCGAAAACGCCTGCCAGGCCCTGTTCCAGAGCCGTCCGGATTGCATCGTGCGTGCGTGGTTTGTTCAGGAGGTGACTCCGCGTTTCCGCGAGGCACTGAAATGGATGGCCGCTAACCGTAAAGCTTATCATGTGGTTGATGAAGCCGAACTGGCTAAAGCCTCCGGCACTGAGCACCATGGCGGCGTCTGCTTCCTGATCAAAAAGCGTTCAGGTATGCCGGTCAGCCAGTGGCTCTCAGCTGCGGGTGAAAAAGATTGCGTGCTGGCGCTGGAACAGATTGGCAATCCCCATAACCTGGGCGGCATGATGCGCAGCTGTGCACATTTTGGTGCGAAAGGATTGCTGGTAGATGATGCTTCCCTGCTGGAGTCAGGCGCAGCAGTGCGCACCGCAGAAGGCGGGGCTGAACACGTTCAGGCGATCAGTGGTGAAAGCTTCGAAGCCGGTCTGAACGCTTTCCGCAAAGCAGGCTATACCATTGTGACCACTTCCAGCCACAAGGGAACTCCTTTAGCACAGGCAACACTGCCGGCTAAAACGGTTCTGGTGCTGGGACAGGAAAGCGACGGTCTGTCAGACAGCGTCTGGCAACAGGGCGACCTGAGCGTCTCTATCGGGGGAACCGGTAACGTTGAAAGCCTCAATGTTTCGGTCGCCACCGGTATTCTGCTTGCCGAATGGTGGCGTCAGAACGCTTAAAGCCTGAGATGAAAAACGGCCCGGAAGGGCCGTTTTTTTTGCCTGGAAATCAGTGCGCGCCACCGCCACCGCTGCCGGAACCGAACGGCGGGCGGGCAAACCAGATCAGCACCAGCAGAGCAAGGAACACCGCTGCCGAAGCCCAGAAGATCTCGTTGGCGGAGATAATCAGTCCCTGGTTGGTGATCTGCTGCGCAATCCACGAGGAAGCCTGATCGTGCGTCATACCGATCTGCTCCAGCTTGTCGTACATTTGCTGCGAGTTAACGTTGTAAGCGTTCACTGACTCGCTGAGATAGCTGTGGTGCATTGACTCCCGATCGGTCCACATCGTTGTGGTGATCGAAGTGCCGATGGAACCGGCCAGCGTTCGCGTAAAGTTCGACAGACTGGATGCCGCCGCCAGTCTTTCAGGTGGCAGACCTGACAGGGTGATTGTGGTCAGCGGCATAAAGAAGCAGGCCACGGCAAAGCCCTGAATAAACTGCGGCCAGGCTGATGCCCCAAAATCCATCCCCGGCTCAAATGTATAAGCACGCCAGTAAAAGCACACCGCATACATAATAAAGCTGAAGGTGACCAGCTTGCGCATGTCCAGCTTGTGCGCGAAGCGCCCGATAATCGGCGAAAGGATCACAGGCAGTATTCCCACCGGCGCGGACGCCAGCCCGGCCCAGGTGGCGGTATAGCCATACACCTCCTGAAGCAGCTGCGGCAACAGCACTATCGAGCCGAAGTAGAGCATATAAGCCAGACTGATCGACAGGCAACCGATGGTGAAGTTTCTGGACTTGAACAGCGACAGGTCGACAATCGGGTGATCGTCAGTCAGCTCCCAGACCAGCAATACCAGCAGCGCCACCACCGCAATGATCGTCAGGATGACGATCTCCTTAGAACTGAACCAGTCCAGTTCCTTGCCGCGATCCAGCATCACCTGCAGGCAGCCAATGCCAACAATCAGCAGCACCAGCCCGACTGTGTCAATCGGTCTGATGACCGTGGCCGTTTCCCGGTTGCGCAGCGTTTGCAGCGTCAGCATCACCACCACCGCACCGATCGGCACGTTGATGAAGAAAATCCAGCCCCAGTGATAGTTATCACTGATCCAGCCGCCGAGGATCGGGCCGCAAATCGGCGCAACGATCACCGTCATTGCCCACAGCGAAAGGGCGATACTTCGCTTGGCCGGCGGATAGTTGCTCAGCAACAGACTTTGCGACAGCGGGATCAACGGGCCCGCCACCACGCCCTGGATCACGCGGAAGAAGATCAGCATCGTCAGGCTGTTGGACATACCACACAGCCAGGATGCCACCGCGAACGCCGCCGTGGCCCACAGGAACAGCTTCACCTCACCGACGCGCTTCGCCAGCCAGCCGGTAATCGGTATCGAAATGGCATTGGCGACGCCGAACGAGGTGATTACCCAGGTTCCCTGGGAGTTGGATGCTCCGAGGTTACCGGCGATAGTCGGGATGGCAACGTTAGCGATGGTCGAATCCAGCACCTGCATAAACGTAGCCAGCGACAGCGCGATGGTCATCAGAACCAGCTGGGTTCCTTCAAGCGGTTTTTGTGCCATAACAGCCCCCCGCCTGCTCAGCCAGCATTCGCGCGGATGATATCGGCAATCAGCTGGTTAACTGGTGCCAGGTCCAGTGCCAGCGCATTACTTTCGTAAGCCGGAGTTGAGCGAACGCTGGTGGCCAGCACGGCACCCTCTGTATTGTCGGTATCAACGCTGACCAGCGTCGACAGGCCAATACGCAGCGGATGTTTCGCCACTTCCTGCGGATCCAGTTCGATACGCACCGGCAGACGCTGAACCACTTTGATCCAGTTACCGGTAGCGTTCTGCGCGGGCAGCAGCGAGAACGCGCTACCTGTTCCCATATCCAGACCGACCACTTTGCCGTGATACACCACATCATCTCCATAGATGTCGCTGGTCACGGTGGCAGGCTGACCAATACGAACGTTGGCAAGCTGCGTTTCCTTGAAGTTAGCATCCACCCACAGGTTGTTGGCCGGGACCACAGCCAGCAGAGGAGTGGTGGAGGAGATTTGTGAACCAACCTGAACGCTGCGACGTGAGATAAAGCCGTCAATCGGGCTGACCACTTCAGTACGTTGCAGAGCCAGCCAGGCGTCACGCAGCTCGGCCGCGCTCTGTTTCACCGCAGGCTGGTTTTCCAGCGAGGTGTTCAGGATCATCGCCTGATTAGCATTGTATTGCTGCACAGCGACATCCAGCTGAGCTTTGGCGGTGGCCACAGCATCGCGCGCATGTTGCAGATCTTCTTTGCCAATCAGATTGGCGGCACCCAGCGGCTCACGACGCTTCAGATCGGCCTGCGCCTGATCGAGCGCGGTTTTCTGCAGGTCAATCGTCGCCTGATACTGCTTGCCGTTGATAATCAGCTGATGAGTCTGGCGTACGCTGGTGGCCAGGGCCGTCTGCGCTTGCTCAAAGGCCTGCTCAGCGTCGGTTTTATCCAGCGTGACCAGCACATCGCCTTTTTTGACATAGTCGGTGTTGTCGAACCACACCTTATTCACGCTGCCGGAGACCTGGGCCATCACCTGCGCCTGGTTTCCTGCGACATAAGCATCATCGGTTTCCTGGTAATGGCGTAGCACCATAAACCAGTAAACCAGCCAGGCAGCCCCGATTAAAATGAACAACACAGCCAGAAAAATTAACGCGCCTTTGCGTTTTTTCTTTTTGTTAGCTGGCTGCTGCGGTTGTTGGATCTCCGCATTTGCACTCATGGTTTTCTCCACGTTTTCCTGGCCTGCCCGACAGAATACCTGGCGGTAGCTCTGTCCGGATTCTAAAATGCCAGCGGGTTAGCGCTGGCATAAGTTTGAAAATTAGCGGTTTAAAATAGCGGTTACCGGCGGCCGGGGTGTCGCTTAATATGCTATTGCCGGATGACTTAGCGAGAAAGTGAGGTAATCACTTCTTCTTCATCCATTTGATCGAGGCGGGTCAGCAACTTACGGGTGATCCCTTCCAGCTGAGTCTTTTCAGAAGAACTCAGGGCGGACCACAACAGCTGCAGGCACTGATGCTGCGGTGGCAGCAGCTGGCGCAGGAATTCATTGCCTTTCTCGGTCAGATGCAGATGCAGACAGCGACGGTCGTTATCGCTTTCGCGACGCTCAATCCAGCCGCGTTTTTCCAGCTCATCGGCAATGCGGGTGGCATTGGTACGGGATGAACCCAGCGCGGAGCTGAGTTCAGAAGGCTGAATGCTGTGGTTTTCCTGTGCATCCAGGGTGATTAATGCCATGAACAGCGTCTCGTTAATTCCCTGAGCCTTGAGCATTTTGTTGCGGTTTTCCAGCAGTTTGCTCTGCATGTGCATGCACAGCCGCGTCAGCATGATTTCCTGTAACGGGAAATCTTTCTGACGGTTAGCGCGGAAATTCAGCATCTGTTCAATGGGAGTAAACGAACTTTCCATCTGGGGGAACCTCATAAGTTGCAACTGGTATCGTAACGATGGTGATAACAAGGGTTACTCCTGCGGTCAGGCTGTTTTTTCAGGACCGGGAGACACCATCCGTAATGTCCAGGTCACTCCATAACCCAGGGCGCTAAACAGCATCGACAGAGTGATGCTGCAGCTTGATTCAGTTAACCTGAAAGCCTGAACCCCTCAGGGCAGGCCAAAGCCGCGCAGAATGTTGGAAATCCCGGCCACGCTGAACGTCAAAAGTGACGTGAAGATGAACGCAGCGACGATATTCTCAACCTCTTTGCGGACGAACCCGGCCACAATGGACGGGCATATAATCTGCTGTTCGGTGAAGAGCGGAAGACATTTTTATCTCTGCAACTTACACAACAGGTAACAAGTCTTTATAATTCAATCAGTACAGTAAATGAACGTTACCCGATCGGGCATTCCGTTCATCTCTTAATAGTTTCATGCGAAAAAATAACCAACATGAATAACTACAATGCTAACCATACCAGACTGTGTAAACGGTTAACAAGGCACTGGTCCTGAAAATTACTTAATTAATTATTTTACGGCTGAGAGGTGCTTGCTTCATAACGGGCTCCCCACCACCAGTTCAACAGATTAAGTATCGTTATGAAAGCACCCGCAGCGCAGACTCCGTGCCAGCCCGCGTGCTGAAAAGCGGTGGCAGAAATGAGTGAGCCGAATGCGCCGCCAATAAAATAGCTGGTCATATATCCTGCGGTTAGCCGGTTACGGGCCTCTGGCATACGACGGTAGATCACGCTCTGATTGGTTATATGGACGCCCTGCACGGACAGGTCGAGCAGGATAATGCCAACAATCAGCGCGACCAGTGAATAACTTCCCACTGCGGTGATGCCCCAGGAGAGCAGCATGATGACCAATCCGCCGGTGGTGGTCAGTCGGGCTTTGCCTTTGTCAGCCAGTGAGCCAGCCTGCCGTGCGGCCAGTGCCCCGGCAGCGCCCACCAGGCCCAGCAGCCCGATCTCGCCTTCAGAGTAGCCATACGGCTTCGATGCCAGCAGGAAAGCCATTGAGGTCCACAGCACGCTGAAATTGGCAAATGCCAGGCAGCCAGTGACTGCCCGCGTTCTCAGAACCGGCGTGGTGAAGTAAAGAGTAAAAATGGAGCCGAGCAGCTGGCCGTAGTTCAACGGAACCGATTGCTTATAACGGGGCAGAAAACGCCACAGCGCCAGAGCCATCAACACCATCAATACGCTGGCCATCCAGTAGACGGTTCGCCAGCCACCCAGTTGAGCAAGGCCACCTGCCACCGTTCGGGCCAGCAGAATGCCTAACAGCAGGCCACTCATCACCGTGCCCACCACTTTGCCGCGTTTTTCCGGCGCGGCCAGTGTGGCAGCCAGTGGGACTAAAATCTGGGCAACGACAGAGAACAGGCCGGTCAGCATGGTTCCCAGCAGCATCACGGGTAATGTTGGTGAAAGGGCAGTGATCACCATCCCACCAGCGGCCAGCAGGCTCATGATAACGATCAGCCCACGGCGCTCCAGCATGTCACCCAGCGGAACCAGCAGCAGCAATCCGGCAGCGTAGCCGAGCTGGGCGGTGGTCACGATAAAACCAGCCTGATTCACGGAAAGGGCAAAAGTACGGGCGACAGTCTCCAGCAGAGGCTGCACATAATAGTTGCAGGCTACAGAAAGGCCGGTTGCTACGGACATCAGAGCAACAAGGGCAGGGTTAAGACCTGGCTGGGGGGATTTCATCGCGCTCAATATGGTAGTAAATAAATGCAGTAACCGAATAGTAACCTAAAAAACTATTTCACTCACAAGATAATTCACAGGGCAAACCAGTAAAAAAAGGGTGACGCCAGCGCCACCCTCTGGTGCAGTTTGTTATTGCTTACTTCGCTGCGGCCATCGCGTCCTTCACCCAGCCATCGAACTGTGCCTGGTGTGCTTTGATCCAACCGTCAACGTGGGCATTGATATCTGCTTCTGAAGACTGACCCTGATGCATGCGGGAGTTCTGTGCGTTGATATCCGCAATTGGCAGCTTCATTTCAGAGAACAGCTTCGCTGCCGCCGGGTTTTTCTCTGCCCAGGCTTTGTTGGCAACAATATGCATCACGTTAACCGGAAAGCCGTAGTTAGCGCCATTAGGCAGTTTGGTGTCGATATCCTTCTGCGCGCCAGGCATCGAAGAGTACGGCACCTGCAGCCACACCACATCACGGCCCGGAACCAGCACGTCGCTCACCCAGTAAGGCGTCCAGGTGTAATACAGGATTGGTTTGCCTTCTTTGAAGCGAGTGATCGTGTCGGCAATCATCGCTGAATAGTTACCCTGATTATGGGTCACCGTATTGCTCAGGCCATACGCCTGAATCTGGTGGTTGATCACTGCCTCACAGCCCCAACCTGGCGTACAGCCGGTCAGATCGGCTTTGCCATCTCCGTTGCTGTCAAACAGCTTCGCCAGCTTCGGATCTTTCAGCTGATCGATGCGGGTGATGTGATATTTCTCTGCGGTTTTTTTATCGATCAGATAACCCTGGGCGGCGCCCTCAACATAAGTTCCCTGACGATAAAATTTCGCGTCGGCGCCTGTGGATTTGTACATATCATCGTGCAGTGGCTGCCAGTTGGTGGCGATAAAAGTGCCGTCACCTGACGCGATTGACGTGTAGGCAACGTTATAGTCGACTTCGGAAGGCTGTTCGACGGTGTAACCCAGCTTTTCCAGACCACGGCTGACCAGCAGAGTCTGGAAAGTTTCTTCCGAAATGCTGCTCTGCAGGGGTTTAACAGTGATCCCTTTGCCTGGCAGGTCGGCAGCGGAAACGTGAGAGGCGGCCAGCGTGGTAAATGCGGCGGCTAACAATGCTGTCTTACGCATAGTGGATCCTTATTTTGATTTATCTTGCACAGAAGCAGGTGACGCGCGCAGGGCACGCCACCAGAAGCGTAATGGTGTTATTTAATAAATGGACGAGTCAGCAGGCCCAGTGGACCACTGGCATACCAGCGGCGTGCTCCCCGGCTGCGGCTGTCACGACCCACCGACTGGGTCAGACGGTCGAGGATAATGGCGAGGATCACAATCCCCACGCCACCCACGGTAGCCAGCCCCATATCCAGGCGGCCAATCCCGCGTAGCACCATCTGGCCCAGGCCGCCCACGGCGATCATCGAGGCGATGACCACCATCGACAACGCCAGCATTAACGTCTGGTTGACCCCGGCCATAATGGTCGGCATCGCCAGTGGCAGCTGCACTTTGAACAGCAACTGGCGTGGGTTGGCCCCGAAGGAGTCCGCAGCCTCAATCAAATCGGCTGGCACCTGTTTAATCCCCAGAATGGTCAGGCGAACAATCGGCGGCAGGGCAAAGATAATGGTCACCACCACACCGGGCACGTTGCCGATACCAAACAGCATGACGATAGGCACGAGGTAAACGAAGGCCGGAGTGGTCTGCATGGCATCCAGCAGCGGACGGATGATTTTCGCTGCCCTCTCGCTGCGGGCCAGCCAGATGCCCAGCGGAAGCCCGATGAGGATGCAGAACAGCAGCGCAGTGAGCACCAGCGCCAGCGTCACCATCGCCTGTGACCAGGCTCCTATCGCGCCAATGGCGATCAGGGAAACCAGCGTGGCGATGCCCATACCGAGGCTGGACATCTGCCAGGCGATCAGGGCAAACACCACGATGGCTACTGGAGCAGGCATGCCCAGCAACATATGCTGGAAGGCGCTGAGAATGTAATCCACCGGTACGCGAATGCCCTGGAAAACCGGCCGGAAATGGGAAACGATCCAGTCGATACCGGTTGTTACCCAGCTGTCCAGCGGGATCCATGTTTTGTGGAACGGATCGAGAATATTGAAATGTTCCACCTGGGGTGCCGGAGCGCTGTTCAGCCAGTCGCTGCCTCCGCTGGTAGCGGCATCATGCCCGGCAGGGGCTGCACTACCGGTTGGTGCGGCATCTGCCGGCGCGGAGGAGGCACCCGGAGTGGACCAGGGATCGCTGCTGCTGGCAGCAGACTGGGCGCTGTCAGCGGCCGGTGCCGAAGGAGCCGGAGCTGGCTGGGAGGACGCTGTTGCCCATGGATCGGTTATCTGTTCACTCATTGCTGGCTCCTTCGCGATCTAATGCCTGTAATAACATGCCTTTGGAAATAATTCCGATGTACTGGTTGTCTTCGCCCACAATCGGGACGGCACAGGGTGCCTGGGCAACGTGTGACAACAAGTCGTTCAGTGAGGTCTCACCAGGCATAGCTGCAGGAGCAGCGAGGATGGCGCCATCCAGTCCTTCACCGGAAGCCAGAGCGGCCTTCAGTGAATCGGTTGACACCACACCAACAAAACGCTGTTTTTCCAGGATATAACCGTACTCACGATCATCGTCCTGCAGAAGCTTCAGCGCCGAACGCGGGCCAAAGCCCGGCGCTTTACGCATCAGCGAACCGGCACCACGACGGGCAATATCTTTCGCGCTGAAGACGTGGCTGATATCCACGCCGCGGAAGAAGGTGCGCACATAGTCATTGGCCGGGTTATTGAGGATCTCATCCGGCGTGCCGACCTGAACCACTTCACCGCCCTGCATAATGGCAATTCGGTCGCCGATACGCATGGCTTCATCCAGGTCGTGAGAGATAAATACGATGGTACGCTGGTGGCGGGACTGCAATTTCACCAGTTCATCCTGCATTTCGGTGCGGATTAAAGGATCAAGTGCTGAGAAGGCCTCATCCATCAATAATATGTCCGGATTAATCGCCAGGGCGCGGGCTAATCCAACACGCTGACGCATACCGCCGGATAATTCATCAGGGTAGGCGTGGGCATAATTATCCAGCCCTACCTGGCGCAGAGCATCAAGCGCTTTTTCCTGACGTTCCTGTAGCGGAATTCCGGCCAATTCCATCCCGAAGGCGGCATTATTTAACACCGTCATATGCGGCATTAATGCGAAGGATTGGAATACCATGCTGATTTTATTTCGGCGAACCTGGCGTAATTCGTGGTCGGATATTTTGGCGATATCGACGCCATCAATAATAACCTGACCGCGAGTCGGTTCTATCAGACGATTGAGAAGGCGAACCATTGTGGATTTACCGGAGCCGGATAATCCCATGATCACGAATATCTCGCCTTCTTCAATGGCCAGACTGGCGTCTTTCACGCCGAGGGAGAGTCCTGTTTTCTCCAGAAGTGCTTCTTTACCGATCCCTTTTTCAATGTGCTTAAAGGCACGGTCGGGATTTTCCCCGAAAACTTTATATAAATTTTTAACTTCGAGTTTTATAGCCATGTGATGGTTATATTCCTGGTTGGCGGTTAATTTCTTCTGTTTCTGTTTTGTCCTGGTTGAATATTAGCGGCCTATACCGTAGCACACTGAGATTCTGAGACAACCCTTCAGGCGCTTTCTGGAAATTCAGGTTGAGACAGCAATCTCCGAAAATGCCAGAGGGGGTAAGGGATTGCGGGGAATTTCAATGGGCTAAAAAAAATGAATATTTCGCCGCAAAAACACCGTTTCGCTGGCAAAATATTGCGTCAGGTGTCGCATTTTCCTGTCAAATAAAGGGAGGGAAAACGTCATTTATTTGTCATCCGATCTTGGTTGAACGGCTGATTAATAAAAAAATAATGGCACGGAAAGCAGGGAAAAGTGGCCGAAGGACTCAGCCACCTGAAAGGGGCTTAAAAATTCCAGTCTTCGTCTTCAGTATCGACCGCTTTGCCCATCACATAGGAGGAGCCGGAACCGGAGAAGAAGTCGTGGTTTTCGTCCGCATTGGGCGACAGGGCTGAGAGGATAGCCGGGTTGACGTCAGTCAGTTCCGCCGGGAACAACGCCTCGTAGCCGAGGTTCATCAGCGCTTTGTTAGCGTTGTAATGCAGGAATTTGTTCACCTCTTCCGTCCAGCCCACTCCGTCGTACAATTCGGCGGTATAGACCAGTTCGTTCTCGTAAAGCGCCAGCAACAGTTCTACAGCAAACTGCTGCAGTTCATCCCTCCGCGCCTGGCTCTCTTTCTCCAGCGCTTTCTGGTACTTATAGCCAATGTAATAGCCATGAACCGCTTCATCTTTGATGATCAGACGGATCAGATCGGCGGTGTTGGTCAGCTTGCCGCGGCTGGACCAGTACATCGGCAGATAAAAACCGGAATAAAAGAGGAATGACTCCAGAAACACGCTGGCTATTTTCTTTTTCAGCGGGTCAGCATGGTGGTAATGCTCCAGCACGATATCGGCTTTACGCTGCAGGGATTGATTCTCTTCGCTCCAGACATAGGCGGCGTCCACATCACTGGAGTGACAGAGCGTGGAGAAAATCGAGCTGTATGAGCGGGCATGCACCGCTTCCATAAAGCTGATATTGGACATCACCGCTTCTTCATGAGGCGTCAGTGCATCTTCCATCAGTGCCGGAGCACCGACGGTATTCTGGATCGTATCCAGCAGCGTCAGGCCGGTAAAGACCCGGATAGTCAGCTGCTGTTCGTCAGCGTTCAGGCTGTTCCAGGCGGGAATATCATTGGACAGCGGCACTTTTTCCGGCAGCCAGAAGTTAGACGTCAGGCGGTTCCAGACCTCCAGATCCTTCTCGTCTTCGATCTGATTCCAGTTAATGGCGTGAATACGTTTTAGTTTCATTATTTAGTCTTCCGGGGCAGGCCTGCCCTGCCCTCTGGGTGTTAGCTTACAACGAGCAGGAAACGCAGCCTTCGACTTCGGTACCCAGCAGGGCCATCTGGCGCAGGCGGATGTAATAGAGCGTCTTGATACCTTTTTTCCAGGCGTATATCTGCGCCTTATTAATGTCGCGAGTGGTGGCGGTATCGCGGAAGAACAGCGTCAGCGACAGCCCCTGATCGACGTGGCGGGTGGCTTCAGCGTAGGTATTGATAATCGCTTCAGGCCCGATGTCATAAGCGTCGCGGTAAAACGCCTGGTTATCGTTATTCATAAACGGCGCAGGGTAATAGACGCGGCCGGTTTTCCCCTCTTTTCGAATTTCAATACGCGACACAATCGGGTGGATGCTGGAAGTGGCGTGATTGATATAAGAGATGGATCCCGTTGGCGGAATTGCCTGCAGATTCTGGTTGTAAATGCCGTGTTCCATGACCAGATTGCGCAGTTCCAGCCAGTCCTGCTGAGAGGGCAGGGTGAAACCGGCACGTTGAAACAGCGCGGCAATTTCTGCAGTGCGCGGCTGCCAGCTCTGATTTACATACTGTTCGAAGTATTCTCCGCTGGCGTAGCGGGAATCCTCAAAACCGGCAAAACGCTCTCCGCGTTCCTGAGCAATCAGGTTTGAAGTGCGCAGCGCGTGGTAAGTGATGGTGTAGAAGTAAAGATTGGTGAAATCCAGCCCGGCTTCTGAGCCGTACTGAATGCCTTCACGCGCCAGATAGCCATGCAGGTTCATCTGCCCCAGACCAATCGCGTGCGACTGCGCATTGCCGCGCTCAATCGAAGGCACCGAGTTGATATGGCTTTGATCCGAGACTGCGGTCAGGCCGCGCACTGCGATTTCCACCGTGCGGGCAAAATCCGGAGAGTCCATGGTGTGCGCGATGTTCAGCGAGCCGAGGTTGCAGGAAATATCCTTGCCGATGCGACGATAGCTGAGATCGTCGTTGTACTCGGTTGGCGTGTTGACCTGCAGGATCTCCGAGCAAAGGTTGCTCATATTGATCCTGCCCTGAATCGGGTTCGCACGGTTCACCGTGTCTTCAAACATGATGTAGGGATAGCCCGACTCAAACTGAATTTCCGCCAGCGTCTGGAAGAACTCACGTGGATTAATAAAGGTGCGGCGAATGCGATCGTCGGCCAGCATCTCTTCGTACTTCTTGCTGATGCTGATATCCGCAAACGGCTGACCGTAAATCCGCTCCACGTCATAAGGAGAAAACAGCGCCATTGGCTGGTTAGTTTTCGCCAGCTGGAAGGTGATATCCGGGATCACCACGCCAAGCGACAGCGTTTTGATGCGGATTTTCTCGTCGGCGTTTTCTCGTTTGGTATCCAGAAAGCGCAGGATATCGGGGTGATGAGCGTGCAGATATACTGCGCCAGCGCCCTGACGCGCGCCCAGCTGGTTGGCGTAAGAGAAGGCATCTTCCAGCATTTTCATCACCGGGATCACCCCGGACGACTGGTTTTCAATACGCTTGATGGGGGCACCGGATTCACGCAGGTTCGACAGCAGAAACGCCACGCCGCCGCCACGTTTGGATAGCTGCAGGGCCGAGTTTACCGCGCGGCCAATGGATTCCATATTGTCTTCGATGCGCAGCAGGAAGCAGGAGACCAGTTCGCCGCGCTGCTGCTTACCGCAGTTCAGGAAAGTCGGCGTGGCAGGCTGGAAGCGCCCGGCCAGCATCTCTTCCATCAGCGACAGGGCCAGCGTCTGGTCACCTTTCGCCAGCGTCAGAGCGACCATGCAGACGCGCTCGGTGAAACCTTCCAGATAGCGTTTGCCATCAAACGTTTTCAGCGTGTAGCTGGTGTAAAATTTCCAGGCGCCAAGGAATGTCTGGAATCGGAAACGGCGTGCGTAGGCCTGTTCAAACAGCAAACTGACAAATTCGAATGGATAAGCGTTAAGCACCTCCGCCTCGTAATAGCCTTCAGAAACCAGATACTGTAAGCGCTCACCCACCGAATCAAAGGCGACGCTGTTCGGTAGCACGTGCTGCAGAAAATAGTGGCGGGTCGCCTCATGGTCTTTATCAAACTGAATTTTGCCGTCTGCGTCATAGAGATTAAGCATCGCGTTCAGCGAGTGGTAATCCGCTGCGACCGGATTTAGGATTATGAGTGTACTTTCTGTCGCTGCCAAAATTCGGTTACTCCCTGAGATACGTTAGCGATGTCGTCACGGGTGCCCAGCAGTTCAAAGCGGTAAAGGCACGGCACCTGACATTTCTGCGCAATGATGGTGCCTGCCAGACAATAGGCTTCACCAAAATTACGGTTCCCCGCGGCAATCACACCGCGGATCAGCTGGCGGTTACTGACATCGTTTAAAAACTGGATGACCTGTCTGGGCACTGCTCCCCTCGCCGTGCCGCCGCCATAGCTGGGGACAACCAGGATATAGGGTTCATCGACCCTCAGGCAGTGTTCATCCTCCAGCGGAATGCGCAGGGCGGGTAAGCCGGTGCGAAGGACAAAGCGATGTGTGTTTTCCGACTGGCTGGAGAAATAGACCAGTGTCGACATCTGCTCAGCCCCGCATGGCGGAGAGCTGACGGAGGGCAGAGATTTTATCCGGGCGGAAACCGCTCCAGTGATCTTCTTCCGCCATCACCACCGGCACCTGGCGGTAGCCCATGGATTTCAGCGTTTCCACTGCGGCGGGTTCATGGTCGAGATTGACCAGCTGGTAATCGATACCCTGCTTATCCATCGCATTTTTCGTCGCATTGCACTGGACACAGTTGTTCTTTGTGTAAATAATAATGCGCATGATTCGTATTTACCTTGTTGGCCGGATGACGTCTCGAATGGCACGATTTTTGCTGACTATCGTTACCGCCGGAGTGCCACATGTAGTGGCTGTCTCAATGAGTTAAATACTAGATATAGTGGTTTGGAATTGCAACCACGCAATATCCAGGTTTTTATGATTTCTTTATTTTTACCGTTGCTAAGCCTTGTCACCAGAGGCTTGAGGCCAGATAAAAAAAATCCCCACAGCGCAAACTGCAGGGATTTCGGCGGGAAAGGACGGGATCAGTGACGGGAAGTTGTGGTAGTGGCAATCAGCGCACCCACAAAAACGCCCAATGCAGTACCAATCCCCACACCATGCCAGGGCTTGTCACGGATATAAGAATCAACGTGATCGCCAGCGTCTTTTGCCGCCTGAGTCACACGGTTGCGGCCATGCAATTTAGCGCGGGTTTCTTTCAGCAAAGCTTCAGCACGTGAACGCGCGCCATCAACTTCATCCTTTGTTTTGCTGCCGTAAGATTTCAGCAGATCGTCAAGGGTATCAGCCAGCTGTGAAACGTCCTGATTGATATCAATGTCTTCGTTTTTAGGTGTCCGGTTAAACATTTATCTCTCCCCTGGAAATGAAACGTACTATTAACTGTAGACCATTACCGAGTTTTTTAGTGACCCGAACCGGGATCTGGGCCGTTTCTGGATTATTCCGAAAGCGCCAGCCCTTCACGCTGTTGTAAGGTTGCTGGGTTGGCACGTTTTAGAGGATTAAGCATGTATTTACGCCCTGATGAGGTGGCTCGCGTACTGGAAAAAGCGGGGTTTGAGATGGATGCGGTGACCGCAAAAGCCTATGGATATCGCCGCGGAGACAGCTACGTGTATGTGAACCGTGAAGCAAGGATGGGCCGTACCGCACTGGTGATCCACCCGACGTTAAAAGAGAAAAGCCATAGCTATGCGGAACCCGCTTCCGATATGAAAACCTGTGAACACTATGTGCAGTTTCCAATGTATCTGGCCGGTGACAATCAGGATCACTACGGCATCCCACACGGCTTCAGTTCGCGTGCGGCGCTGGAGCGTTACATCACTCTTATGTTCGGATGATCTCTCACGATCCTCGTGAATTCAGCGCATATCTGTACTGATGGCGCTGAAACCTCTCTCCTGCTGCACTCATCCCCACACTCTGTACCGTTGTTTTGCTGCGGAATAATCGGTATAACGCTGGCTTATGTGGAAGTTTAGACGTCTATACGGATAACTCAGCGATGTAGCAATCTCAGCAGGACACCGCGCAACCATTCATACGCACCATGAAAACCCGCCACTGCGGCCTGCCTTTTGTGGCGCTCTGTTATGGGGCTTACTATTTCACGCAGTTGCTGAAGAAGCGCGATACCGCGAAGGAGACTCAGCATGTTTCCGACTGATATGACCGTGCAACAAAGGGTAGCCGCTGGCCTGGTGCTGGATGGCGCAATGGCGACCGAACTGGAAGCGCGCGGCTGCGATTTGACCGATGCGCTGTGGTCGGCGAAGGTGCTGATTGAAAATCCGGAACTAATCTACCAGGTTCACTACGACTATTTTAAAGCGGGCGCACAAGTTGCTATTACCGCCAGCTATCAGGCTACGCCGCAGGGTTTTGCAAAGCGTGGGCTGAGTGCAGGCGATTCGCTGCAGCTGATTGCCCGCAGCGTTGAGCTGGCCAGCCGCGCCAGAGGGGATTATCTTGCTGAGCATCCGGATGCGGGAGCGTTGCTGATCGCGGGGTCTGTCGGACCTTATGGTGCTTTCCTGGCGGATGGCTCGGAATATCGTGGCGATTATTCGCTGCCGCAGCAGGAAATGATGGATTTCCATCGTCCGCGCATTCGAGCCCTGATTGATGCGGGTGCAGATATCCTGGCTTGTGAAACCCTGCCTTCCTTTGCGGAAATCCAGGCGCTGGTGGCGCTGCTACAGGAATTCCCGGCCACGCCAGCATGGTTTTCCTTCACGCTGCGTGACAGCGAACACCTGAGCGATGGCACGCCGCTAAGTGAAGTGGTGGCTCTGCTGGACGGCTGCCCGCAGGCCGTCGCGCTGGGCATTAACTGCATCGCACTGGATAAAGTAACCGCAGCGCTGGAAGTCCTTTCATCGCTGACTGCCAGGCCGCTGGTGGTCTATCCAAATTCTGGTGAGCAGTATGATGCCACCAGCAAAACATGGCACAGTGATGCTTCCACCTGCACACTGATTGATAATCTTCAGGTCTGGCAAAAAGCCGGTGCGAAGCTGATAGGCGGCTGCTGCCGGACCACGCCTGCCGACATCGCGGCCATTGCTCAACATTGCCGCTTGTGATAACCCACTGAAAATTTGCGTTATAACGCCCGCACTTGCCGGGTGTTAATAATGAAAACCCGCCTCACTCCGCTTAGACTATTCTGAATATTTAATCCGGCAGGAAGGCTTATGAGAAAGCTTTTATTGGCACTGGCTTCAGCGTGGTTGCTGAGCGGCTGTGCAACAATAGTGGGCGATAAAACCCAGGATGTGGCGATCCAGACGTGGCCGCAGGGCGTGAAGTTTGTGGTGCAGGATGAGACTGGAAGAGCAGTTGCTGAAGGTATCACCCCGAAAACCGTGACGCTTGAGAAATCTGACGGCAGTTACTTAGGCAAGAAAAAATACACGCTGCAGCTTGAGCGTGCGGGTTATGTCCCGCAGACCATCCCGCTGGAGGAGAGGGCTAACCTCTGGTATATCCTGGGCAACATCCCTCTGGGCGGTTTCCCGGGCTGGCTGATTGTCGACCCGTTCAACGGGGGGATGTATAACATTGAGCCAGCAAAAGTGCAGACCATTATGAATCCGGTGGGCGCGCGCGGCTGATAAATTGGGGCATCGGTAAGGTGCCCCGGAACAGAACGACTTATTGTGCGGTAGGCTGAACCATCGTATGAGGCGGCTTGTGCCTGGCCAGATACTGAGGCTGGAAGATGCACATGCGGATGGTATTACGGTATTCGCCGTTGATGAAGAACTCATGGATCAGCTCCCCTTCAATTTCAAAACCTAATTTGGAATAGATGTGGATCGCCTTTTCGTTCTCTTTATCGACAATCAGGTACAACTTGTAGAGGTTTAGCACCGAGAAGCCGTAATCCATCGCCAGCCTGACCGCTTTACTGGCCAGCCCTTTGCCCTGATGGCTGGGGGCGATGATAATCTGAAATTCTGCCCGGCGATGAATGTGATTGATCTCAACCAGTTCAACCAGTCCGGCCTTATCCCCTTCATATTCCACTACAAAGCGGCGTTCGCTCTGGTCGTGAATGTGCTTGTCATAAAGATCGGACAGTTCGACAAACGCCTCATAAGGTTCTTCAAACCAGTAACGCATGACGCTGGCGTTATTATCCAGCTGGTGAACAAATCTCAGATCTTCCCGTTCCAGCGGACGGAGTTTGACACCCTGTTCTGCAGGCATGGCAGACATATATTTTCCTTGTTGCAGATGCATTATTGCCTGAAGAAGTATACGTCTGGCGATGAGGAATGGCACTGAGCAGGGCAGGAGCTGGATCAATAACTGAGCCGCCAGCCGGAAAAAGTGGCTGGCGGTTTAACAGCGGTTAAGCTAAATCAGAAGTTGTAGCCAACCACCAGGTAGTAACCCCAGCCAGTGGATTTCACTTCAAACGGACCGTTGCCGAAATTGAGTTCCTGGCCATCAGCCCACTGTCCGCCGTTGTGGAACCAGCGCGCTACGAAGGAGTAGTGCCAGTGATCATAGCCCAGCGAGAGGATATGGCTTGAGGCAATGGAATTGCTGGTGCGCGAAGCATCAGACTTGTCACGCAGGTCTGAACCCCAGTCAAAGTTGGTGAAGCCTACGTAGCTCAGGTTACCGCCCCAAAGGGTGGTAATTGGCACGAAGTATTTCACCTTGAAGCGATAACCATCCCAGCTGTTTTCATTGGCAGCACCGTAGTTCTCCCACTGATATTTGGCATAGACGTTCAGCGACAGGCCGACATCTGAATGGGTATCGATATCGGTGCCCAGCCCCATATACAAGGTATTCTGACGGTTCGCGCTGTTATGGCCCATATCGTAGATATAGTTGTTGGCGAAGTACCACTCTTTGAACGGGCCGAAGCTCAGATCGGTGTTGGTCAGCTTATCAATAGAGAAACGAGGTTCGATCTCCATAAACAGGGGAGAACCTTTGTCCCAGATGCCACTGTCATTCGAATTACCCGCTCCGAAGAATTTAGGCACATCAACGTAACCATAAAAGTCGAACCAGTCTTTTTTGGCGAAGGCTTCATATTCCAGATAAACGTCGTTATTCAGACGAGGTCCAAAGCGGGTGTGGTAGCTACCCACCACGTTTACGCTCTGGTGCCACCAGTCGGAAACATATTCAGGACCATCGGTTGCAGCAAAAGAAGAGGCACTATAAGAAAGCGCAGCCAGGGCGCCAGCCATCACAATTTTATATTTCATTATATTACCACATGCTTATCGACCATTTTCTGCTGACAGCGCGATGGTCTTATTAAGACGTTATCAGGGGAGAAGTGGGTGGCTGTATTTACAGCGGAAAACACCCGTACCGGATGCTGTGGCAGTGTGCCGTCATCCGCGTTTAAGGAAATAGAGATTGCTCACACTTGTCAAACTCTGTTTCATTTCAGTTCAATTAAAATGTGATATTCATCACATAAACATGCGTTTAGTGAGAGAGAGGATTCGGTGACGTTCTCAGGTGAATTTTTACCGTGAGTAATCGTTTGCCTCGGTGGGGAAGTGAAACGACTTCAACAAACTGGAAAACAGTGATGAATTTTGTGCACTGACAGGTGATATTTTTTATAAGTTTTACTTATGGTTCTGGTCTGGATCCAGAATGGTGCGAGTTCGATTTTTATACGATTACAGGCCCACGGCTGGGGTACTGTTTCTTTAGCAAGGCTGATATCAGGATGCGGTTTGTTATGAAAAAATATTATTCGGTGACACAATAATTAATTTGAGTTAAGTAAATTATTTAACATTAAATTAATCTGAATTAACGTGAAGGAAATAAAAAAGCCCGGCCATAAGGCCGGGAAGCTCATCTTTAGATTTATGTACAGCCTTATTTCAGAGTAAGAATGAGGCAGTGAATGCTGGGGCATTAAGTGAATCATTCTTAACTGAAGTATCGATTATAAATATCACGACAGTAAAAACTAATACTTAAAGTGGGGAATTGGATATTTAATTTTATTAGTTTAGGGTATTTGGGTATGTATGTTATAATTTGAACAAAAAAGGATCGATTGTATCTTAATAAGTACGAATCATTCCGGATATATTCTAAAGTGATTTTTGATTCATAATTTCTGATTTGAGTTAAGTTTCTTTTTAAGCGGTTTTTATATTTTAATGTTTATGGGAGTGTAAGTATCCCGCAAAAACGAACCATTCACATTTAGAGATCTTCCGGCATACTTACTCTGCTAATGAAGGAGATCGCTATGCGTAAAGCACGATTCACCGAACACCAGATTATTGCTGTCCTGAAGTCTGTCGAAGCTGGACGTATCGTGAAAGAGGTCTGTCGTGAGGCCGGGATTTCCGAAGCCTCCTATTACAACTGGAAATCGAAGTATGGGGGGATGGAAGCATCTGATATTAAAAAGATCAAAGATCTGGAAGATGAAAATCGTCGTCTCAAACAGATGTTTGCCGATCTGAGTCTTGAATGCCGGGCGCTGAAAGACGTCATCGAAAAAAAGCTTTAAAACCAGCGATAAAGCGTGAGCTCGCCAGCTATCTGACGACGCAGTATACGATGAGCATACGCCAGGCATGCAGGATATTATCGCTGAGCAGGACGGTGTTTCGTTATCAACCGGATACCCGACGTGATGAGCCGGTGATCCAGAGCCTGACTGAGGTGGCCGAACGTTATCCGCGCTACGGATTTAAGAAGCTTTTTCAGGTGCTTCGCAGGAAGGGGCATGTCTGGAACCACAAGCGCGTACACCGGATATATTGTCTGCTAAAACTTAATTTTCGTCGTAGGGGTAAACAACGCCTGCCGGTGCGTAATCCGGCTCCGCTGGCAACGGTGGAAGCACTTAACCAAAGCTGGTCGATTGATTTTATGCACGACGCGCTGACATGCGGCCGACGTTTTCGGACTTTCAACGTCGTGGATGATTTTAACCGTGAAGCTCTGGCTATCGAAATTGACCTGAATATCCCGGCGCAGCGGGTCGTCCGGGTGCTGGACAGGATAGCAGCACCCCGTGGATATCCGCTGAAGATGCGGATGGATAATGGGCCGGAGCTGGTATCACTGGCTCTGGCGCAATGGGCTGAAGAATATGGTGTGATGCTGGAATTTATTAAGCCGGGTAAGCCGACCCAGAACGCGTTTATCGAACGTTTTAACAGGACGTACCGGACAGAAATACTGGATTTTTATCTGTTCAGAACACTGGATGCAGCGCGGGAAATAACGGAGCGCTGGCTGAATGAATACAACAGTGAGCGGCCTCATGAATCCCTGAATAACCTGACGCCGGAAGAATATGGGCTGATGGCTGAGAAACTGGAAATCTCAAAAAGTGCCTGGAACTAAAACTGGTGTACTTACATGGCGGTAACCCCGATGCGGGAGTATGGTCGGAAATTGGGGCGCTTGATCAGCGTGAGGCTAACCTGCTGATTGCCGGTGCTTTTGCCCAAGGTGTTAACTTCATCGATACGGCTGATGTTTATTCTTTTGGCCAGTCAGAACGTAGGGTAGGTCAGGCCCTGAGAGATCTGGGAATAACCAGGAGCGAGGTAGTTCTGGCTACCAAAACAGCTGGTGTAATGGGAGATAAACCTAACGATCAGGGCGTGTCACGCGGGCATATCATGGATTCGGTGCAAAGAAGCCTGGAGCGGCTTCAGGTAGATCATATTGATCTTTACCAGATTCATACCTGCGATCCGGTTACTCCCGTTGAGGAAACACTTCGGGCCCTTGATGACCTGACGCGGCAGGGATTAATTCGTTATGTCGGCGTTTCAAACTGGCCTGCAGGCAAACTGGGTAAAGCTCTGGGGCTGAGTGAAGCGCTTTACGCACTCGTTTCGAGACGCTGCAGGCGTATTATACGATCGCCGGGCGAGACGTGGAGCGTGAACTGGTGCCACTGGTCACAGAAGAGAGGATGGGCCTGCTTGTCTGGTCGCCCCTTGCCGGTGGGTTACTCTCCGGGAAGTTTGGTCCAGGAGCCCCAACGGAAGAAGGTTCCCGGCGAAGCCACTTCGATTTTCCCCCCGTCGAACTTGCACAGGCATGGCGATGTGTGGCTGAGATGCGCGCCATTGCCGATGCGCGTGGTGTCACAGTGAGCAGGATAGCGCTTGCCTGGTTACTTTCCAGACCACAGGTTACCAGCGTTATTATCGGTGCAAAACGTCTTGAGCAGCTCGAAGACAATCTCGCTGCGGTCGATATTGTTCTTAGTGAAGATGAGCTTGAACGGCTCGATTCAGTCAGCGCACTTCCTCCTTACTATCCCGGCTGGATGATAGATCACCAGAATGCAGGCAGGTATCCGCGTCCTTATCAGGGGAAAGTCTGACTTCGCAGAGCACATTACCGATGCAAAAAAGCTCACAAGGTTATCACCATGTGGGCTCTCAGCGCTTCTGCGGACGTTCTGACTGGTCCTGTCAGCCCTGGCCGGAGTAGGGGAGGCGGAGATATTTATGCTGGGCGGTTGAGGAGCGGCAGATTTCGGCCGCTGCCAGGTGTTGTGTAGTCGAGCCAGGTGCCTCTCTCTTTTTGTGACTGGACTGCATTTGGCATCACTACCAGGCCTGGCTTTAAAACCGGGTTGGTTATCTTTTATTTTTGTTGGACATTTTTTTAAAATATATAATTAACGCTAATTCGATAAGAAGAAAAGACAATACAACAATTAAGAGTATGTGATTGTGCCAGATTTTATATGATATACCACCCAGTATAATGGCTATGCCAACAGGGAAATAGCCAAAAATAAAATCATCTTTAATAGATGCTAACCAAACTGTAAATAACCTCTTCATTTAATTAGTCTCATAATATCTGATGCAATTTGCTCATCGCTTTTCATTGATTGATTCGCAGTATCAACTTTATTGAAAATTGGTTCAACAATAAAATAAAGCATTCCAATTTCTGCGTGATATAATGCCTTGTATACAAAAGGTTTTCGTTGTTTTAGTCTTGCTACTGCTTGTGCAGCAATATTAACCAGGTCATAAACACTGAAAGCAGTTACAGCCCCTCTTGAAACTTTGGTGATTAAAGAATCGACGGCAGCACGCATGCCAAAACTTGAGCAAATCGCACTTGATATAGCGTAAGAAAATGCCTCTTTTGTATATTTCCCGCTTGCAATGCAGGCACCTTTTTTTAAAAGAATAAGATGAATTTTATCAGCTCGTTCTTCGGATGTTCCAGATATCATATCTTTAACAAGAAGCTGGACAATTCCTGAAATTACATTTGGTTTAATTCCAAGATTTATCAATGCCTTTACGAAACGTAAATCCTCATGTAGCAGGTTAGAACATACATCCTGATAATTATCAAAAAAACACGACGAATACCAAGTTAACCGGGTGAACCCTGATGTGATTTTTTCGGCTTGATCAAGTGCCATTCGACCCGAGCCCTGGATACCTTTATCCAAAAGAATGGCCAGTTGTTTATCTGCTTCTAATTTATCGCTAATTAGTTGGTTGTAACTCACTTTTCCCACTCAAAATCTTCCTTGTGTATAGTGGCTATCCGATCTCCCTTGATGTGCAGAACTGAAACAATATTAGGCAGTCGATTAACCACCGTTACTATGTGGTTTAATCAGTGGATTGTAAACTGGACTGACCCCACAACCGTAGACATTTCCTGTCCTCACGACGAGGCCAGTTCAAAGGCCTCCGGACTGACGCCGCC
>NZ_JBYUWC010000031.1:0-31502 GCF_058137865.1 Erwinia sp. 009765445 | reverse complement strand
AGAGGGACTTGAACCCTCACGTCCGTTAAGACACTAACACCTGAAGCTAGCGCGTCTACCAATTCCGCCACCTTCGCATACCGTACAAAATCTGGGGTGGCTAATGGGACTCGAACCCACGACAACTGGAATCACAATCCAGGGCTCTACCAACTGAGCTATAGCCACCACACCTACTGCTTACTTCTTTGTTAACGCGGTAAAACTACCACCGCAGCTCTTGCTGCACAAAATTAATGGCGCGCCCGACAGGATTCGAACCTGAGACCTCTGCCTCCGGAGGGCAGCGCTCTATCCAGCTGAGCTACGGGCGCGTAGCGCCGTTGCGGATGGGCATACTACGGACTTGGGCCGATCCTGTCCAGTGCTTTTTTCACAAAAAATCCTGTTTGATTACGCTTTGTGCGTTCTGTCTACTGCGCAGTCGTTTTCAGCCGGTTCCTGCCGCTAAATAGCTGCTTTTTAACCGTTGGCCGGCTAAAAAAAAGGAGAATCAAAGATCGCCGCGCAAATGATAATTAAGGTATTTCAGCAGTCTGAGCTGGCGACGCAGGCGTGAAGGCTGCGAAATCAGCCGGTACAACCACTCCAGACCCATTTTCTGCCAGATCTTTGGGGCACGCTTCACATGGCCGGTGAAAACGTCATAGGTGCCGCCTACGCCCATATAGAGGGCATCCGGGTAAACCGCTTTGCAGTCACGCATCAGCACTTCCTGGCGCGGCGATCCCATAGCTACGGTGACAATCTTCGCTCCACTGGCCGCAATACGGGCAAACAGCGCTTCGCGGTCGGCTGGCGTGAAGTAACCATCCTGTGAACCTACGATGTTCACATTCCACTGACGGCGGAGTTTATCCACCGTCTGCGAGAGAATGGCCGGTTTACCGCCAATCAGAAACACCGGGGTACCTTCCCGCCCGGCGCGCTCCATTAATCCTTCCCACAAGTCTGCCCCGGCAATCCGTGAAACGGCAGCCTGCGGATACTTCTTGCGGATGGAACGCACAATGCTGATGCCATCAGGGTATTTATACTCAGCCGCATCGATCAGCTGATGGATCTCCGGCTGACTCTCCGCCGTCAGCACCTTCTCAGCGTTGATCGCGACCAGCGTGCCGGTTTTGAACGTGCCCTGCTGACAGAGGTAGTCCAGCATCCCGGCCATATCGCCAAATCCCAGCAGCGTGAAGCCGCGGATCTGATACAGCGGGACAGATGAAGTGGAGTCCATGCTCGGTTCCTTAAGGTCAAATACGACAAATCTGGCCAGAGGCCGGATAAAAATCAGTTCTGCACTGGCAGCGATACCGCCATTTTACGACTGCGGATCAGCCCCGCGCTGTCGAGCAGCCAGAAAATCAGCTTGGCGACAACCACGGCGACGGCAAAAATCAGGCAGAAAAACACCACGCGGGAAGCAAAAGAGTCCAGCCCTTCGCGCGCGAGAACAATCATGTTGAACACCGCGCCAAAACAGAAACTCTGCAGCACAGCGGCCTTGTAGCGGTTAGTCTCCTGCTGGCCTTTCTGATAGAGCCAGTCGAACCATTTAATGATCATCCCTACTGCGACTGCGCCCAGCGGAATAAACCACGCGCCGCCCATCACCACCAGTGACCCAATCAGCGTTGGCGAGATTGCCAGGCCTGAGTGATTGTTCAGGACTTCCCAGGTGAAGTAGTTGCCGCTGTTCAGCACCACAGACGGGCGGTCCGGCCACAGCCAGCCGGGAATGAAGACGTAGAAGTCCCGGATAATCGGGGCCAGTCCCTGGAAATCAATCTTGTCGTAATTCTGCAGCAGCAGCCCCAGGTTTTCCCACGGCGAGAAGGTATCGCGCGTCAGATAGAGGAAGGTGTAAAACGCCTCAGATCCGCTGACGTCCAGGTTATAGCGCCGCAGTGCCAGCCAGAACATCCCCACCACACCTGCCACGCCCGCCATCGCCAACATCCACAGCGTGATCCAGCCGCGGATAATGCCGATAAACAGAAACAGTGCAAAAGCGATGATAATGTTGGCCCGCGTCCCGCCGACAATCACATAGGTCAGCAGGCCAAACGCCACCGTTGCCGCCAGAAAAAACAGCCAGTTTTTGAAGCTCTGATTGAGGAAATAGACCACCAGCATCGCCGGAATGAAGAAGTAGAAAAAGCGCTTCAGAGCCACGCCCGAGACTTCGGCAGAGAAGATCTGGCTGTAGCTGTGCAGTTTAAACAGCAGGAAACCGTTATGCAGAAAGAACACCAGTACCGTGCCCAGCGCAATCAAGGCCAGAATGCCCCATGTGAGGTGGGCTTCCACGCGATTGATGGTAAAAACCTGCCGTGAAGGCGCTTCGCTCTTCGCCCGTAACCTTGTTTTGTAGCTGACGTAGTAAATGGCATAGAACCCGGTGGCAGAGAGCATCGCCTGCAGCAGGTATTCGGGTGGCACCACCTGAACGTTGAAACCAAACACCAACAGGCTGGTCAGCGGGAAACCGAAGTAGAAGGTCAGCAAAAACAGTAACGAAAAGAAGACGTTGAAATTAAAGCGTACCCGGCGAAACTCACGCCAGGTCAGGGTCAGGATCACTCCCAGCGACAGCAGCCAGACCACCAGCAGCCCGGCGAATTGCGACAACATCATGCCGTTTCTCCTTCCGCCAGTGACAGCGCCTGCTGCCAGCCCGCCACATAGGCTGGCTCAAAGAAAGCGATTGAGGATTTGTCCAGCAACGCCATCTGCCGCTGCGCTTCGGCCACCACTGAAGCATCAAGCTGGTCTCCGGCGAACAACACCGGCACCTGCTGCTCAGTCAGATCCTGCCAGAAAGGATTTTTGCGGTTAACCACAAAAGGAATATTCGCCTGAATAAGCAGGCACAGCGTGCCAATGCCCTGCTGGCGCTCAAAAATAAAATACCCTAAATCACAGTGCGAGAGCAGCTGCAGATAGGCCGGAAAATCGAGCTTTTCAGTGAGCAGATATAACCTTTCTTCTGCAAATAATGCCCTGCCAGCCTCACGAACCTGGCTGATATAAGCTTCGTTATTTTCCGGGTAGCCCAACGGCACAATGACTTTGGCCCTGCCACCAAATTGCTGATGGATCTCCTGCAGCGCCTGAATATGTCTGTTGCTGACATCCCCCGAGTTGCCCACCAGGATCGTCAGATCCTCGCTTTTTTGTGCCGCAGGCAGGGCGACCTGCGCCATCCGCGTCGGGAAGTACAGCAACGAAACCGGCACTGAAGGATTACGCTGCTGAAAATAGCTGATATCCCCACGAGTGGCGAACACGTGCCCCACCCGTTTATGCGCCAGCCTGCGTAGCAGGTAGAACAGGCGGAATTTCAGACCGGCGGCCTGTTCATACAAATCCGCCCCCCAGATATGCCAGTAAACCTGCAACGACCGCAGCTTGCCCGTCAGCAGCGCCAGCCACAAGGCCGGATTAAACTGCCCGTGGAAGAAGAAGCGCGTGCTACGGTCAGCCCTGGCGAGTACCGTCACCGCCCGGGCTATTGCCTGCTTGTCAGCAAACCAACGGATCGCAAGCCGGTCATAGCCAGCAGCAGCGGATGCTTCGCCCACCACCCAGAACTGACGCGGCGCAGAGCGCGGAACCGCCTCTGAAACGATGTCGTTGAAAAACCTCAGCACGGTCTGATTATGATGGGGAATGGCCGAGCCGAGCACGTGTATCAATGTTGTCATACTTGTCTACGATAAAGAAAAAATACACCGGCGCAGAGCGCAAAATAGGTGATGTAAGTAGCCATATAAGCCTGAGCCGCCCCGGTGGCACCCTGCAGTGGGATCAGCCAGCGCGCAAACAGCGTCAGCAGTAAAAACTGGCTGATCTCGGTCAGGATATAAAAACGCAGTGACGCTTTGGCGATCACCAGGTAGCCAAAGATGTAAGAGCCGACTTTGAACACATCGCCGGTCAGCTGCCAGACAAACAGGTCACGCATTTCATTGAATTTGCTGGAGAACAGTAGCCAGATAGCCACATCACGCAGTAGCCAGACCGTCAGGCTAACCGCCATCACCACCGGAAAAACAAACCGCAGCGAGCGGAAAATCTCTCGCGAAATAGCCTCTTTGCTGGTCAGTCTGGAGAGCGTCGGCAGCAGATAAACGCTGAATGAGGCGGTAATAAACTGCAGGTAAGCATCCGAGATACTGGTCACGCCCTGCCACAATCCCACCTGTTCCCAGCCGCTGTGTTCGGCCAGCAGGTTACGCATCATGATCCACGCCACCGGCAGGGTTACCGAGGTGATCAGTGCCATCAGCGTAAACTTGCTGAGATTGCGGGCGATATCGGTGTTCCACGACGGTTTAAGGAAACGCAGCGGCAGATGATCACGCTTCGCCAGCACCACCGCCGCAGGCAGCACTACCAGCGCCGGAACCATCGCCATGCCCACCAATGCGCCGCTGTAACCGCCCAGCCAGTAACAGACAAACCACGCCGCCACGCCCGCCAGGCTGCCAAGGATCAGCGCCAGCGCATTACCCCGCGCATCGCGAAAACCTTTCACTATCGCCAGCGCCAGGTTAGCCCACGCAATCCCCGCCTGCAGGAAGGCGACAATGCGCACAACGTTCTGGTAATCGCCATGACCAAACAGCCCGACGCTTATCGGTTCAGCAAACAGCAGGAAGACCACCGCCAGCAGCGTTGAGAACCCCAGCACCATTGCTGAAGCCGTCCCGGTGAGAGCCTGTAGCTGGCCGGGCTGCTGCTGATATTCCGCGACGTATTTGGTGACGCCGTTAAAAATCCCCGCCCCGGCCAGCACGCCCAGCACGGTGATCAACTGGCGGAAATTGCCCGCCTGCCCGACGCCGCTGGGACCAAACGACACCGCCAGCATTTTAACCACCAGCAAGCCGGCAGCGATTTTGACCAGCGTGGACGCGGCTGTCCACACCGAAGCCTTTGCCAGTGACATATCAGGAAAAATAGCTCAGCAGAGAGTTGATCGCCGTCTTCTGATTGTTATCAGACAGGTTGTAGAACAGCGGCAGGCGCAGCAGGCGCTCACTCTCAGACTGCGTGTAACGATCGGTGCCAGAGAAACGGCCAAAACGCAGCCCCGCAGGCGAGGAGTGCAGCGGGATGTAATGGAACACCGCCAGGATCTCCGCCTCCTTCAGCCACTCAATCAGCGCCGAGCGGTCGTCGTTATCACGCAGCTTGATATAAAACATATGCGCGTTGTGCTGACAGGCTGACGGCATCGACGGCAGAGAGATCCTGCCGCTGGCCGCAACGGGTTGCAGCGCATCGTAATAGTTTTGCCACAACCGCAGGCGCTGCTCGTTAATACGCTTAGCCTCCTCAAGCTGCGCCCACAAATAAGCAGCCTGCAGATCCGCCATCAGGTAACTGGAGCCGATATCGCGCCAGGTGTATTTATCCACCTGCCCACGGAAGAACTGGCTGCGGTTGGTGCCCTTTTCACGAATAATTTCTGCCCGCTCGACCAGCGCAGGATCGTTAATCAGCGTCGCCCCGCCCTCACCGCCTGCGGTGTAGTTCTTGGTTTCATGGAAGCTGAAACAGCCGATATGGCCAATAGTACCCAGCGCTTTGCCTTTATATGTGGACATCACGCCCTGCGCCGCATCCTCAACCACGAACAGTTTGTACTTCTCAGCCAGCGCCATGATCGCGTCCATTTCACAAGCGACGCCCGCGTAATGTACCGGCACGATAGCGCGGGTTTTCTCAGTGATGGCCGCTTCAATCAGGCTCTCATCAATATTGAGCGTATCCGGACGGATATCCACGAACACGATGGTCGCCCCGCGTAGTACAAAAGCATTGGCGGTGGAGACAAAGGTGTAGCTGGGCATGATCACTTCATCACCCGGCTGGATATCGATCAGGATGGCGGCCATCTCCAGCGACGCGGTGCAGGAGGGAGTGAGCAGCACTTTTTTGCTACCGAATTTGTTTTCCATCCACTGCTGGCAGCGTCGGGTAAATCCGCCGTCGCCGCACAGCTTGCCGCTGCCCATGGCCGACTGCATGTATTCAAGTTCGGTTCCCACTACCGGTGGGGCGTTAAACGGGATCATAGGATTACCTGTAGAGCCAGTAAGCGGTGCGTTCCAGCACGCCACCGCAGCGAAGATAAAGTCGGATCGCGGGCAGGTTGCCAAGCTGGGTGCCAACATGCAGTCGGGACAGATGCCGGGCGCGGCACCAGTCAATGGCTGCCTCAACCATTCTCTGCCCAACGCCCAGCCCCTGAGCCTCAGGCAGCGTAGCCAGCAGGCCGATGCGCGCGCTGCCGTCCGGCAGTTCACGCAGCGAGACAAAACCCTGCAGCTCGCCCGCTTCGCTCACCGCCAGCAGGCACTGGTTATCGAACGTTCCCAGCACCGCGTTTTCCACCCACTGGGCATAAAAACGGCCGCTGTCGCCAGGCTGATACCAGGGTTCGCGAAACCGGCTGTGGGCAAAGGCCCCGCTGGCCGCCTCCCGCAGGGCTGGAATATGCTCTTTCCTGGCGATACGGATCCCTTCCGGCCGGCCGCCCGTGCCGATGCCGAGCACGAAGTCCGCTTCGCCTTCCACCAGGCGAAAACCCAAACGGCTCAGGGCATCCAGTTCCGCCGTCTGCTGAGACAGTACTTTAACCTGCACCAGCCCAAACACCTGCAGTTCGGCCTCATTAATCGCCGCCTGATGCGTATCCAGACTCAGCAGAGCGCTGTTCACTTTGAAGAACGAGTTTTCCCACTTCAGCGGCGTGAGCTGACCCTGCACAGCCTGACCAGCAGGCGTCACTGCCAGACCCCTTTGGTATCGACAATGAAGTGAGATTTCAGCCGGTCGTTGCCCACCGCCCTGAACTGCGCGTGATCAACCAGCATCACCAGCACATCAGCCTGCTGCAAAGCGGCATCCAGCGACACCAGCCCGGCTTTTCCGGCCAGCGCTTCCGGCAACTGATGAATGTTAGGTTCCACCACCAGCGTACAGCCCTGATGCCAGTCAGCAATCATCTCCGCGACTTCCATCGCCGGGCTTTCCCGCAGATCGTCAATATTCGGTTTGAACGCCAGGCCGAAGCAGGCAATGGTCAGCTCGCTGGCGCGTTTGTCACTGGCGACCAGGCATTCAGCCAGAGTCTTTTTTACCTGCTCCAGCACCCAGTGCGGCTTGCTATCATTCACTTCACGCGCGGTGCGGATTAACCGGGCCTGAACCGGGTTCTGCGCCACGATAAACCACGGATCAACCGCGATGCAGTGGCCGCCAACGCCAGGACCGGGCTGCAGGATATTGACGCGCGGATGGCGGTTAGCAAGGCTAATCAGCTCCCACACGCTGATCCCCTGATCGGCACAGATCAACGACAGCTCGTTGGCAAAGGCGATGTTCACGTCCCGGAAGCTGTTTTCGGTCAGCTTGCACATCTCCGCAGTCCGGGAGTTAGTAACCACACACTCACCTTCAAGGAAGATTTCGTACAGCTCGCAGGCCATTCTGGCGCTGGCAGGCGTCATGCCACCGATGACGCGGTCGTTTTTAATCAGCTCGACCATTACCTGCCCGGGCAGCACCCGCTCCGGGCAGTAGGCAATATGGATATCCGCCTGCTCACCAGCCTGCTGCGGGAAAGTCAGATCGCTGCGAGCCGCCGCCAGCCATTCGGCCATCTGCTCGGTAGCACCCACCGGCGAGGTGGATTCGAGGATCACCAAATCCCCTTTTTTCAGTACCGGCGCAATCGACCCGGCAGCTGCTTTCACAAACGCTAAATCAGGCTGATAGTCATCTTTAAAGGGTGTTGGCACCGCAATCAGAAATGCCTCTGCCGGTTCCGGAGTGGTCGCGGCCCGCAGATAGCCCTGTTCAACCGCCGTTTTCACCACCCGGTCGAGGTCTGGTTCGACAATATGGATCTCACCACGGTTGATGGTTTCAACCGCATGGGCATTGATATCAATGCCGATCACGGATTTCTGCCGCGAGGCTAAAGCCGCGGCGGTGGGCAGGCCGATATAGCCCAGCCCGATAACTGATATGGTATTGTAAGTCATAGCGTTACCCGATTATTTTTGAGTGCCTGCACGATACGTTCGCAGGCCAGGCCGTCGCCATAGGGGTTATGGGCACGGCTCATGGATTGATACGCCTCTTCATCTGTCAGCAGGCGTGTCACCTCACTGACGATTTTCTCTACATCGGTACCGACCAGTCTCACCGTCCCGGCCTCTACCGCTTCCGGACGCTCGGTGGTGTCACGCATCACCAGCACTGGCTTGCCCAGCGACGGTGCTTCTTCCTGAATACCGCCGGAGTCGGTGAGGATCAGCCAGGAGCGCACCATCAGGTAAACAAACGGCAGGTACTCCTGCGGCTCGATCAGCACGATGTTGTTGATATCGCGCAGGATGCGGTTCACCGGCTCGCTGACGTTAGGATTGAGGTGGACCGGGTAGACAATCTGCGCCTCAGGATGCAGGCTGGCGATTTCCGCCAGCGCGCTGCAGATGCGCTCAAAACCGTCGCCAAAACTCTCGCGGCGGTGCCCGGTAACCAGAATCATCTTCTTATTGGCATCCAGGAACGGATAGCGCGTTGCCAGCCCGGCGCGAAGCGCATCATCGCTCAGCACCCGGTCGCGCACCCAGAAAAGAGCATCAATCACCGTATTACCGGTCACGAACATGCGCGTATCACGCAGATTCTCACGCAGCAGGTTCTGCCGAGCAGTTTCTGTAGGGGTGAAGTGGTAAGAGGCCAGATGGCCGGTCAGGGTACGGTTAGCCTCTTCAGGCCACGGAGAATAGAGATCGCCGGTGCGCAGGCCAGCTTCCACATGACCTACCGGTATCTGATGGTAGAAAGCGGCCAGACTGGCGGCAAAAGTGGTGGTGGTGTCACCATGCACCAGCACCACGTCCGGGGTGAATTCGGCAAACACTGTTTTCAGCCCTTCAAGAATGCGGCTGGTGATCTCGGTCAGGCCCTGACCGGGACGCATAATGTTGAGATCGTAATCCGGAACGATGGCAAACAGCTGCAATACCTGATCCAGCATCTCGCGGTGCTGTGCTGTGACGCACAGCCGTGCATCTATCTCGCTATCCTGCGCGAGTGCATGAACCAGCGGCGCCATCTTTATCGCTTCCGGGCGCGTGCCAAAAACAGTTAATACTTTCACTGTCACTCTCTTCCGTTCATCTGTTAAGTAACGATAAGCTGGCGTGCGATCAATCGCGACGCCGACGTACCAGCGCAGTCCCTGCTCCAGTTAAGGCACCCACCGCACCCCACATAATCATCAAAAACAGGCGACGAGGGCTGTCGCGTTTTACCGGTTCTTCCGGGGTCCGCAGATAGCGCCAGGTCTGGAAAGTATTCACCAGCGTCGGGCCAACGTTCAGCGTGTTCAGCATGGCTCTGTTCTGATCATAGTCCAGATCGTAACCAGGCCCGGTGGCCTGCAGGTTCTCCAGACGAGCCTGAAGCATTGAACGGCCCAGCAGGAACAGCTCGGAATCCGGCAGCTGTTCGGATGGCGTATCCGTTTTCGCCTGTTCAAAGCCCTGCTGCTGAGCGATTTTCAGCGCCTGCTGCACGCTGTTCACCTGGCGGTCATAGATAGCTTTAGCCACCGCTTCCTGCCGTTTTACCTGTGCTCTGAGCTGGACGGTTCTCGCCGCCCAGGCACCAGCCAGCTCCTCGTTAAGATGAGAAGAGGCGCGCTGATTAGCAAACGCCACGTACTGACGCAGCAGCGTGTTGGCCTCAGGCGCGGTTTCCGCCACCAGCGTGACGGTATCATTGAGGTTTTTCGCCGGATCGGCCGGTTGATATTTAATATTGGCGATCAGCTCATCCAGCAGCGCAGCATCGTCACTGGCGTTTCCGGTCTGGCGCTTTTTGTAGTATTGGGTCTGCAGCCAGAATTCGCGACGGGTATCCCAGGCGGAAAGCTGCATCACGAATTCCTGCCAGGCTTCATCCGCGACAGAAGGCGACATAGCGGTGGTGTTGCTGCTGCGGGCATCCAGATTATTAAGAAATTGCTGTTGTGAATAGAAGCTCCCCAACATATTGACAGTCGGGCGATCGGTCACTGCAGTTGCACTCCATTTCGGGGTCATCAGCAACGAGCAAAGATAAGCCAGCAGCGCAAACAGCAACGCGCCACCGATGATCCAGCCTTTGCCACGCCATAGAGTGCAGCAAAGCCCGCGGATATCCAGCTCGTTATCTGCAACGTCAGGATGCGTCATACTTCATATTCCTTGTTTTTCAGGGTATTGAGTTCTTTCAGTCAGGGGAAAAGCCACTATTGTGCTCTGCGCAGCCTTCTTTTCACTCTTTTAATCATTCGCGCCACCCGCCATGCACGCTTAATGCAGTAGCCGTAAAGCATAAACGCCAGCAGGAACAGCAGCAGCATGGCCCAGTCAGGGACAAAACTCAGGGATTCGCCCAGCACGCCGACACCGGCCAGCAGCGCGGCGGCCAGGGTGATCAGGAAGCAGGCCTGTTTAGAAGTAAAGCCTGCGCGCATGATCAAATGGTGAATGTGCTGGCGGTCAGCGGAAAACGGGCTCATTCCTTTGCTCAGGCGGCGATACATAATAGCCACCATGTCCATCAACGGGATGGCAATCAGCCACAGAGCGGTGACCGGCGTGATCGGGTGATACTGACCCTGAGTAGCTTCCAGCAGGATCCAGATGATGGTGAAGCCGATCAGCGTACTGCCCGCATCCCCCATAAAGACTTTATAGCGGCGGCCAAACACGCCGAGGTTCAGCAGAATATAAGGCACGATGGCGGCAATCATCGAGAAACACCACATTGCCAGACTCTGCTGCCCGTCAAGCAGCAGAATGATCCCCATTGCCAGAAAGGTCACGCAGGAGAGCCCGCCCAGCAGGCCATCAATACCGTCCACCATGTTGAAGGCGTTAATCGCCGCCCAGACGGCAAACAGCGTCAGCACGTAGCCAAACGGGCCAACAATCAGCTCCCACGGGCCAAAGATATAGCCCAGACTCAGCAGATAGAGCTTGGCCTTGGTCATCATCACCACGGCGATAGCGGCCTGGACAAAGGCGCGAATTTTTACGCTGATGTCAAAACGGTCGTCCAGCGCCCCGACCAGCACCAGCATACCGGCGCAGCCCAGATAGAGCAGAACGTGGGGAATGTAATAGTCAGTGATGGCAAAGCCAAAACAGATTCCGGCAAAAACAGAGATCCCGCCGACCAGAGGGATCACGCCCTGGTGACGTTTGCGGTAGTTGGGCTTGTCTACCAGGCCAACTTGTTTAGCTGCTTTACGGGCGAAGAAAAGAAAAACCAGTGAAAACACAAAAATTAAAGCAAGCTCAGTACTCATATTGAGTAAATTCACATTAACCAGCTCTCTGCTAAGAATCTCGCACTGTTATAGGCAATTTGTATGCCATTAACATCTGTTTAATTCTGATTTCCATTGTGCTTCAGCTCGGAAAAGCAGCGCCTGGCTGATTTTCACCCTGAATTGCACCTTTATTTAATTCTCCAGTTGCTGAATATCGTATAGCCCATAAACGAAAAACGCCACGTCTGAGCGCGGCGTTTGCCTGGTTTTCTTACTTTTGCTGCCGCTGCCCCCGCTTTTACTGCCGGAAAGACAAAAAGAAAGGGTTGAGATCGCTCAACCCTTGCATATTGGCAGGACAAAACGCTTAAGAGCGTTTCATCATGTCGAAGAACTCATCGTTAGTCTTGGTCATCGCCAGCTTGTTGATGAGGAACTCCATCGCGTCAATTTCACCCATTGGGTGGATGATTTTGCGCAGGATCCACATTTTCTGCAGTTCTTCAGAGCTGGTAAGCAGCTCTTCTTTACGGGTACCGGAGCGGTTGTAATCAATCGCAGGGAACACACGCTTCTCAGCGATTTTACGCGCCAGATGCAGTTCCATGTTACCGGTACCTTTAAATTCTTCGTAGATCACTTCATCCATTTTCGAACCGGTGTCCACCAGCGCGGTGGCGATGATAGTCAGGCTTCCACCCTCTTCCACGTTACGGGCAGCACCGAAGAAGCGTTTTGGACGGTGCAGGGCGTTAGCATCCACACCACCGGTCAGGACTTTACCGGAAGCCGGTACCACGGTGTTGTAAGCACGCGCCAGACGGGTGATGGAGTCCAGCAGGATGATCACATCTTTTTTGTGCTCAACCAGACGCTTGGCCTTCTCAATCACCATTTCTGCAACCTGCACGTGGCGGGAAGCTGGCTCATCAAAGGTGGAAGCGATCACTTCGCCTTTCACCAGACGCTGCATCTCGGTCACTTCTTCCGGACGTTCGTCAATCAGCAACACCATCAGCACACAGTCAGGATGGTTGTAAGCGATGCTCTGCGCGATGTTCTGCAGCAGCATGGTCTTACCGGCTTTCGGCGGTGCCACGATCAGGCCACGCTGACCACGACCGATTGGCGAAGCCAGGTCCAGCACGCGCGCCGTTAAGTCTTCAGTAGAACCGTTACCACGCTCCATACGCAGACGAGAGTTTGCGTGCAGCGGCGTTAAGTTCTCAAAGAGAATTTTGCTACGGGCGTTTTCCGGCTTGTCGTAGTTAACTTCGTTAACTTTCAGCAGGGCAAAATAGCGCTCACCTTCTTTTGGTGGACGGATTTTACCGGAAATGGTGTCACCTGTGCGGAGGTTGAAGCGGCGGATTTGGCTGGGAGAAACATAGATGTCGTCGGGACCGGCGAGGTAGGAGCTGTCTCCGGAACGGAGGAAACCAAATCCATCCTGCAATATCTCCAGTACACCATCGCCAAAGATATCTTCCCCACTTTTCGCATGCTGCTTAAGGATGGAGAAGATAATGTCCTGTTTGCGCATGCGGGCAAGGTTTTCCAGCCCCATGTTTTCGCCGAGTGTAATCAGATCTGAAACCGGCGTATTTTTTAATTCGGTAAGATTCATAATGGTGGGTTCTTAAAGAGGTAAATCTCGAAGTATTTGTCGTAAGTGGTATGGCGAAAAATCCATGCCTGTTAATGGCACTCTTGTCAGGATCCGCTCGGAGATCACGTGCAGGATTACGCAGATCTGAGACGAGGAGACGGTAAGGACAAGACGCCGGAATTTCTGATGATGCTAACCGTCAGATTGCTGAATGTCTGTAAGATTGAGATGAATACAGTGTTCAACAAGGAATAAAGCTTAGATTCAAACTACAGGTAAGTTCGTAGTGCAGTAAGAGTAAGTTAGCACGCCTGATGGCAAACGTCTAGCAGTGAACTGAAAATAAGCCGGCAGCTGACAGAGGGGCAAGAAAGCCCCACTGTCAGCTGCCGGACAGGCTGCTTAGCCCAGATTCGCGTTCAGGAATTCTTTGAGCTGGCCTTTAGAGAGGGCGCCCACTTTGGTCGCCGCCACTTCGCCGTCTTTGAACAGCAGCAAAGTTGGAATACCACGGATACCGTACTTCGGCGCAGTGCCTGGGTTTTCGTCGATATTCAGTTTTGCGATTGTCAGCTTGCCGTCGTACTCTTCGGCTACTTCATCGAGAATCGGGGCGATCATTTTGCATGGACCACACCACTCTGCCCAGAAGTCTACCAGCGTCAAACCATTTGCTTTCAGTACGTCGGTTTCGAAGCTGTCGTCGGTCAGGTGAACAATTTTATCGCTGCTCATGTCTTACTCCAAAAGATTATGCCTGGCTGGTTGGCGTAAAATCTGCCAACTTAGGTTGACTTTATTTCACCGGATACGCTTTCGTAAAGCAATAGTAAGCTGATATTCTACCACACTATGAGCAAAACACACTTAACCGAACAGAAGTTTTCCGACTTCGCCCTGCACCCTCAGGTCATAGAAGCCCTTGAAACTAAAGGCTTTCATAACTGCACGCCTATTCAGGCGTTGGCTTTGCCTTTCACGCTGAACGGGCGTGATGTAGCGGGACAGGCGCAAACCGGTACCGGCAAAACGATGGCGTTTCTGACGTCAACGTTCCATCATCTTCTTTCTCACCCTGCGCCGGAAGGCCGTCAGGTGAATCAGCCGCGTGCGCTGATCCTGGCCCCAACCCGCGAATTAGCCGTGCAGATTCATGCTGATGCAGAACCGCTGGCTCAGGTGACCGGCCTTAAGCTCGGGCTGGCCTATGGCGGTGACGGCTATGACAAACAGCTGAAAGTGCTGGAAAGCGGCGTCGATATCCTGATCGGCACCACCGGCAGGCTGATTGATTATGCCAAGCAGAATCACGTCAACTTAGGCGCCATTCAGGTGGTGGTGCTCGACGAAGCTGACCGGATGTTCGACCTCGGCTTCATTAAAGATATTCGCTGGTTGTTCCGCCGTATGCCGGCCGCAAACCAACGTCTGAATATGCTGTTCTCTGCCACCCTTTCTTTCCGCGTTCGCGAACTGGCGTTCGAAAACATGAATAACGCCGAGTATGTGGAAGTCGAGCCGGAGCAGAAAACCGGTCACCGTATTAAAGAAGAGCTGTTCTACCCTTCTAACGAAGAGAAGATGCGCCTGCTGCAAACGTTGCTGGAAGAAGAGTGGCCGGATCGCGCGATCATTTTCGCCAACACTAAACACCGCTGTGAAGATATCTGGGGCCATCTGGCTGCCGATGGTCACCGTGTAGGTCTGTTGACTGGCGATGTGGCGCAGAAAAAACGCCTGCGTATCCTGGATGACTTCACCAGGGGCGACGTTGATATTCTGGTGGCAACAGACGTGGCCGCACGTGGTCTGCATATTCCAGCTGTTACCCATGTTTTCAACTACGATCTGCCTGACGATCGTGAAGATTACGTTCACCGTATTGGTCGTACCGGACGCGCTGGTGCCAACGGGCACTCCATCAGCCTGGCCTGCGAAGAGTACGCGCTGAATCTGCCTGCCATCGAAGAGTACATTGGCCACAGCATCACCGTGAGCCGTTACAACAGCGATGCACTGATGACCGAACTGCCACCGCCGAAGCGCCTGACGCGCAACCGCACTGGCAACGGCCCGCGTCGTGGCGGCAACAACAATCGCCGCAGCGGTCCACCGCGCAACAATAACCGCAAACGTTCAGGTTAAACGACCTATGCTGAGCGCATCATCGCTTTATGCTGCGATAGATCTGGGATCTAACAGCTTTCATATGTTGGTGGTGCGCGAGGTGGCGGGGAACATCCAGACCGTCGCACGCATCAAGCGTAAAGTCCGGCTGGCTGCGGGCCTCGACAGCGACAGCCGCCTCTCGGATGAGGCGATGGAGCGGGGCTGGCAGTGTCTGCGGCTGTTCTCTGAACAGCTGCAGGATATCCCTCCGGAACAGATCCGCGTAGTCGCCACCGCAACCCTGCGCCTGGCTGCAAACGCTGGAACCTTCCTGCAAAAAGCCCAGCAAATTCTGAACTGCACGGTGAACGTCATCAGCGGTGAGGAAGAAGCACGCCTGATTTATCAGGGCGTGGCGCACACCACTGGCGGTTCAGACAAACGCCTGGTGGTAGATATCGGCGGAGGAAGTACCGAGCTGGTCACCGGCAGCGGCTCGCAAACTACCGCGCTGTTCAGCCTGTCCATGGGCTGCGTCACCTGGCTGGAGCGCTATTTTGGCGACCGCCATCTTGGCAAAGGTAATTTCGAACAGGCTGAGCAGGCCGCACGGGAGATGATCCGCCCGGTGATGAGGCAACTGCGTGAGCAAGGCTGGCAGGTTTGCGTTGGTGCTTCCGGTACCGTCCAGGCGCTGCAGGAAATTATGATGGCTCAGGGCATGGATGAGCGCATCACGCTGAACAAATTGCAGCAGCTTAAGCAGCGTGCCATTCAGTGCGGCAAGCTGGAAGAGCTGGAGATTGAAGGGCTGACGCTGGAACGTGCGCTGGTTTTCCCCAGCGGTCTGTCGATTTTAATCGCCATCTTCACCGAGCTGAATATCAACAGTATGACGCTGGCCGGTGGCGCGCTGCGCGAAGGTCTGGTGTACGGGATGCTGCATCTGCCAATCGACCGCGATATCCGCAGCCGTACGCTGCACAATATCCAGCGCCGGTTCACCATTGATTCCGAACAGGCCGAACGGGTTCGCCTGCTGGCCGAGAGCTTTGCCCGCCAGGTCAGCCACAGCTGGAAGCTGGATGACCGATGTCGCGAGCTGCTGGACAGCGCCTGTCTGATCCACGAAATCGGCCTCAGCGTGGATTTCAGACAGGCTCCGCAACACGCCGCCTATCTGGTCCGCCATCTTGATCTTCCCGGGTTCACTCCCGCACAGAAAAAGCTGCTGGCAACCTTGCTGCAAAATCAGGTGAACAGCATCGATCTGGCACTCCTCAGCCAGCAAAATGCCGTACCGCCGCGGATGGCAGAGAGGCTGTGTCGCCTGCTGCGTCTGGCCATTATTTTCGCCAGCCGCCGCCGCGATGACACTTTACCGGCGGTGCGTCTGCACGCGGATGACGACAATCTCACCCTGACCTTACCGGCAGGCTGGCTGGATGCGCATCCCCTGCGGGAAGAGCTTCTGGAGCAGGAGTGCCACTGGCAGAGTTATGTGCACTGGTCGCTGACTGTCGCCTGATCCCGGCCTGATGTCTGACCTTGGGCTGATGGCCCGGGAAGAGGCCTGATGCCTGGCTGTTGAATGGTTGATGCAGAAAGGGGTCATTTTCACAGATGAACCCTTTAATTTTGTCGCAAAAATGCCTTACGCCTTCTTCGCTTTTTCCAGCATCGCCTTCAGGTTCGCCACCCTGCTCTGCCCGGTCTGCATCCGCTCTTCCGCGCTGACTACCTTGCGTTCGGTTTCCCAGTTCAGATCGTCCTGCGGCAGCTCCAGTAAAAAGCGGCTGGGCTCAGGACGCACCAGTTCACCGTACTGACGGCGCTCGCGGCACAGGGTGAAAGTCAGCTCTTTCTGCGCACGGGTAATGCCCACATAGGCCAGACGGCGCTCTTCCTCGACGTTATTCTCGTCGATACTGCTCTGGTGCGGCAGCAGGCCCTCTTCCATCCCCACCAGGTAAACGTAGGGGAACTCCAGCCCTTTCGACGCATGCAGGGTCATCAGCTGCACCTGATCCGTCTCTTCATCACTTTCCCCGCGCTCCATCATGTCACGCAGCGTGAAACGCGTGACCACCTGCGTCAGCGTCATCGGTTCATCAATGTCGCTGCCTTCGAGCATTTCTGTCATCCACTGGAACAGCGTGTTGACGTTCTTCATGCGCATTTCGGCGGCTTTTGGGCTGGCTGAGGTTTCGAACAGCCAGCTTTCATAATCTATCCCGCGGATCAGATCGCGCACCGCTGCCACTGGCTCACGCTCGGCCAGTACGGCAATTTCCTGCAGCCAGCTGGTGAAACGCTGCAGTGATTCCAGACCTCGCCCGGTAAGGGTTTGCCCCAGCCCCATATCAAAACTGGCGCTGAACAGGCTCTTGTTGCGCTGCAGCGCCCACTCACCCAGCTTCTGCAGCGTGGCCGGGCCAATTTCGCGCTTCGGCGTGTTAACAATGCGCATAAAGGCGCTGTCGTCATTGGCATTGGTCAGCACGCGCAGATAAGCGAGCAGATCTTTGATTTCCGGGCGGGAGAAGAACGACGTGCCGCCGGAAATACGGTAAGGGATGCGGTTCTGCATCAGCATCTTTTCAAAGACGCGCGACTGGTGATTGCCACGATAAAGGATGGCGTAATCCTTGTACTGCGTCTTGTTGATAAAGTGGTGGGCGATCAGCTCGCCGGTGACGCGCTCAGCCTCATGCTCTTCATGATTGGCCGTCACCACTTTCAACTCCGCGCCATATCCCAGCTCGGAGAACAGACGTTTTTCAAAAACGTGCGGGTTATTGGCAATCAGGATATTCGCCGCTTTCAGAATACGTTCCGAAGAACGGTAATTCTGCTCCAGCTTGATCACCTGCAGCGCCGGGAAATCTTCCTTCAGCAGTACAAGGTTTTGCGGCCGCGCGCCACGCCAGGAGTAGATGGACTGATCGTCATCACCGACGACGGTAAACCGGCCGCGTACCCCCACCAGCAACTTCACCAGCTCGTACTGGCTGGTGTTGGTATCCTGATATTCATCCACCAGCAGATAGCGGATACGCTGTTGCCAGCGCTCCCGCACCTCAAGATTCCGCTGAAACAGCAGCGTTGGCAGCAGGATCAGGTCGTCGAAGTCCAGCACATTGCAGGACTTCAGATGTTTGTCATACAGGCCGTAGCAATGGGCGAAGATCTTATCGCGCTCCGACTGTGCAGCCGCGGCGGCGCGGGAAGGATCCATCAGATCGTTTTTCCAGTTCGAGATCGTCGATATCAGCTGCTGCAGCAGATTCTTGTCGTTCTCCAGCCACTCTTCGGTCAGCTCTTTCAACAGCGCCAGCTGATCCTGATCGTCAAACAGCGAGAAGTTCGACTTCATTCCCAGCGCGGCATATTCGCGCTTGATCACTTCCAGCCCCAGCGTGTGGAAGGTTGAGATCATCAGGCCACGGGCCTCTTTGCGCCCAAGGGTCTGCGCCACACGCTCTTTCATCTCTCGCGAGGCCTTGTTGGTAAAGGTCACCGCAGCGATATGACGGGCCTGATAGCCGCACTCGCGGATCAGGTGGGCTATTTTGTTGGTGATCACGCGTGTTTTGCCCGAGCCTGCACCGGCCAGCACCAGACAGGGCCCGGTGACAAATTCGACGGCGTGTTGCTGACCAGGATTAAGACGCATAAGGGAGTCGCTCGATGAAATGACAGAGGGAAAGAAATCACAGCGTGGTAGTATAGCCAGCAGCATCCATACGACTCAAGGTACGATCATGGCAAAAACCGCAGCAGCACTCCATATCCTTGTTAAGGAAGAGAAACAGGCGCAGGACATTCTGGCTCAGCTGGAACAGGGCGCTGATTTTGAAAAGCTGGCCAAAAAGCACTCCACCTGCCCGTCAGGCAAGAAAGGCGGCCATCTGGGCGAGTTCAAGCAGGGCGCAATGGTCCCCGCTTTCGATAAAGTGGTGTTCTCCTGCCCACTTCTCGTGCCTTATGGCCCACTGCACACTCAGTTCGGTTACCACATCATTAAGGTGCTGTACCGTAACTGATCCTGAATTGCAGGCAAAAAAAAAGAGCGGATATCCGCTCTTTTTTTGTTTTCAGCGCCGGTCACCCCGGCAGCTGAGATTAGCCTGCTACCGCGATACGTTTCATATCAGTCATGTAGCCACGCAGTTTGCGGCCCACGGCTTCGATAGCATGGTTGCGGATCGCTTCGTTAACGTCGCGCAGCTGTGCGTTATCGATGGTAGTTGAACCAGCCGTCGCTTTGCCCAGATCGCCAGCCTGCAGCGTGGTCATAAACTCTTTCAGCAGCGGCACCGCCGCATAAGAGAACAGGTAATTACCGTATTCTGCGGTATCAGAGATAACCACGTTCATTTCGTACAGACGCTTACGGGCAATGGTATTAGCAATCAGCGGCAGTTCGTGCAGTGATTCGTAATAGGCAGACTCTTCGATGATACCGGCCGCCACCATGGTTTCAAACGCCAGCTCAACGCCCGCTTTCACCATTGCGATCATCACCACGCCTTCATCAAAGTAATCCTGCTCGGCAATTTTGCCTTCGAACTGCGGTGCAGTTTCGAATGCGGTTTTACCTGTCTCTTCACGCCAGCCCAGCAGTTTCTTGTCGTCGTTCGCCCAGTCAGCCATCATGCCGGAAGAGAATTCACCGGAGATGATGTCATCCATGTGCTTCTGGAACAGCGGTGCCATGATGGTTTTCAGCTGCTCAGACAGCGCAAATGCACGAACTTTGGCCGGGTTGGAGAGGCGGTCCATCATCAGGGTGATACCCCCCTGCTTCAGCGCTTCGGTCACGGTTTCCCAGCCGAACTGGATCAGTTTTTCAGCGTAGGCCGGGTCGGTACCGTCAGCCACCAGCTTGTCGAAGCACAGCAGAGAACCCGCCTGCAGCATACCGCACAGGATGGTCTGCTCGCCCATCAGGTCAGACTTCACTTCGGCGACGAAAGAAGATTCCAGCACGCCCGCACGGTGACCGCCGGTGGCTGCTGCCCAAGCCTTGGCAATCGCCATGCCTTCACCTTTTGGATCGTTTTCCGGGTGAACCGCGATCAGCGTTGGCACACCGAAACCACGTTTGTACTCTTCACGAACTTCTGTACCCGGGCACTTCGGTGCGACCATCACAACAGTAATGTCTTTACGAACCTGCTCACCCACTTCAACAATGTTGAAGCCGTGCGAGTAACCCAGCGCTGCGCCGTCTTTCATCAGCGGCTGCACTGCCTGAACCACAGAAGTATGCTGCTTGTCCGGAGTCAGGTTGACCACCAGGTCAGCCTGCGGGATCAGTTCTTCGTAGGTGCCCACTTTGAAACCGTTTTCGGTCGCTTTACGCCAGGAAGCACGTTTCTCGGCAATCGCTTCAGCACGCAGGGCATAGGCGATATCCAGACCGGAATCACGCATGTTCAGACCCTGGTTCAGACCCTGAGCACCACAACCCACGATGACGACTTTTTTACCTTTCAGGTAGCTCGCTTCATCAGCAAATTCATCACGCGCCATAAAGCGACATTTACCTAATTGCGCTAACTGGTTGCGCAGGTTCAAAGTATTGAAATAGTTAGCCATGGGTACTCCGTATAGGGTTGTGTTTATCTTTTATTAGTTGGTGATACCGTCTAGCGGCTCACCCTGAATAATCCCTATCATATGACAGGAAATGCATTGCTTAAATTGATATATTAACAACGTGACATTGCAAGAACTGCAACGCTAAAATGAGGCCTCCGGCGTATGGATTTACGAGATTTGAAACTGTTTCTGCACCTGGCCGAGAGCCGGCATTTTGGCCGCAGCGCCCGGGCGATGCACGTCAGTCCCTCCACCCTGTCGCGGCAAATCCAGCGCATGGAAGAAGACTTGGGTCAGACTCTGTTCCTGCGGGATAACCGCACCGTCACGCTGACGGATGCCGGAGAGCAGCTGCGCCAGTTTGCCCAGCAGACTCTGCTGCAGTATCAGCAACTGCGCCATTCCATCGGCCAGAATGGCCCTTCACTCAGCGGCGAACTGAGGCTGTTCTGCTCGGTCACCGCGGCGTACAGTCATCTGCCGCCGATCCTGGACCGTTTTCGTGCCGAACATCCGCTGGTTGAAATCAAACTCAACACCGGCGACGCCGCCGATGCGGTGGAGAAAGTGCAAAGCGCCGAGGCTGATATCGCCATTGCCGGGCGGCCAGAAACGCTGCCGGGCAGTATTGGTTTTACGCCTCTGGGACTGATTCCGCTAGTGCTGATTGCCCCGGCTTTGCCCTGCCCGGTGCGCAGCCAGGCGACCCAGCCGGAGCCTGACTGGTCACAAATTCCGTTTATCCTGCCGGATCAGGGGCCTGCCCGCCAGCGCATTGATTTGTGGTTCCGCCGCCGTCGCATTCCCAACCCGCTGATCTATGCCACCGTTGCCGGGCATGAGGCGATTGTCTCGATGGTGGCGCTGGGATGCGGCATAGCACTCCTGCCGGATGTGGTGCTGGAAAACAGCCCGGAGCCGGTACGTAACCGTATTCTTGAGCTGGACAGCGTCGAGATGGTGGCACCGTTCGAGCTTGGCGTTTGCGTACAAAAAAAGCGGCTCAATGAGCCGCTTATCGATGCATTCTGGAGCCTGTTGTAACTAGCCCGCGAGGAAGAAGCTGAACGCCGGGTTATGGGTTTCGTCATGGAAATCATAGCCCAGCGCCTGAAGATGCTCTTCAAACTGCGGCTCGTTATCCCCAAGTTCAAAACCGGCCAGCACGCGACCGTAATCGGTGCCGTGACTGCGGTAGTGGAACAGAGAAATATTCCAGTGAGTGCCCAGAGTTTGCAGGAAACGCAGCAGTGCGCCCGGCGCTTCAGGGAACTCAAAGCTGAACAACCGCTCGCGCAGCGGTTTTGAGGGGCGACCGCCGACCATGTAGCGTACGTGCAGCTTCGCCATTTCATCGTCGGAGAGATCAACCACCTTGTAGCCGCCTTCATCCAGCAGTTGCAGGATCTCGCTCCGCTCTTCCAGCCCCCGCGTCAGCCGCACACCGACAAAAATACAGGCGTTGTCGGCATTGGCATAACGGTAGTTGAATTCGGTAACCGATCGGCCGCCAAGCAGCTGACAGAACTTCAGGAAGCTGCCCTTCTGCTCAGGAATGGTGACGGCCAGCAGGGCTTCCCGCTGTTCACCCAGCTCGCAACGCTCCGAGACGTAGCGCAGACCGTGGAAGTTGACATTGGCACCCGACAGCACGTGCGCAAGACGCTCGCCCTTGATCTGATGCTGCTGGATATACTTCTTCATCCCGGCCAGCGCCAGTGCGCCAGAGGGTTCAGCCACGGCGCGCACATCCTCGAACAGATCCTTCATCGCCGCACAAATTGAATCGCTGTCCACGGTGATAATGTCATCGAGATACTCCTGGCAAAGACGGAAAGTTTCACTGCCGATACGCTTCACCGCTACCCCTTCGGCAAACAGCCCGACACGAGGTAGATCAACCGGATGACCGGCATCCAGCGCGGCTTTCAGGCAGGCAGAATCTTCCGCTTCCACCGCAATCACTTTGATCTGCGGCATCAGCTGCTTGATCAGTACGGCCACGCCCGCAGCCAGACCGCCCCCACCAACGGGTACGAATACCCGGTCAATGTGCGCATCCTGTTGCAGCAGCTCCATCGCCAGCGTGCCCTGCCCGGCAATCACCATCGGATGATCGAAAGGCGGCACGAAGGTATAGCCCTGCTGCTCAGCCAGCTCCTGCGCTTTGCCCTTAGCCTCGTCAAAGTTTGCCCCGAACAGGAAAGCCTCACCGCCAAATGCCCGCACCGCATCCACTTTGATATCGGCGGTTGCAACCGGCATCACGATCAGGGACTTAATCCCTAATTTTGTTGCCGACAGGGCCACGCCCTGAGCATGGTTGCCCGCAGAAGCGGTAACCACTCCCCGGGCTTTCTGCTCTTCGGTCAGCGTGGCAATCATCGCGTAAGCCCCGCGCAGCTTGAAGCTGTGCACGGGCTGACGATCTTCACGCTTCACCAGAATGGTGTTGCCCAGACGGGAAGAGATCTTCTCCATCTTCTGCAACGGGGTGACCTGCGCCACTTCGTACACCGGCGAGCGGAGAACCGCCCTCAGATACTCCGCGCCGCAAGGCTCGGCGGGTAGCGGTTGAGACTCAGCCATGTTTGTTAGCCTCCCAGCTTACTCTTGTCACGCACCGCACCTTTGTCTGCGCTGGTTGCCAGTAAGGCATAAGCACGCAGGGCAAAGGAGACCTGACGCTCACGGCCATGAGGAGTATAAGCCGCTTCACCGCGAGCCTCTTCCTCTTCACGACGGGCGTGCAGTTCGTTGTCCGGCACATCCAGTTTGATGCCACGGTGAGGAATATCGATATCGATCATGTCGCCATCTTTTACCAGCGCGATGGTGCCACCGCTGGCCGCTTCCGGAGAAGCATGGCCGATAGACAGGCCGGAAGTGCCGCCGGAGAAACGACCATCGGTGATCAGCGCACAGCTTTTGCCGAGGCCCATCGACTTCAGGTAGGTGGTCGGGTAGAGCATTTCCTGCATGCCTGGCCCGCCTTTTGGCCCTTCGTAGCGGATCACCACCACGTCACCGGCAACCACTTTACCCCCCAGAATAGCGGCAACCGCATCATCCTGGCTTTCGTAGACTTTGGCCGGACCACGGAAGGTCAGACTCTCTTTATCCACGCCTGCGGTCTTAACGATACAGCCGTCTTCGGCCATGTTGCCGTACAGCACGGCCAGGCCACCGTCCTGACTGAAGGCGAATTCGCGGGAACGAATACAGCCTTCTTTACGGTCATCATCCAGCGTGTCCCAGCGCGTATGCTGAGAGAATGCCTGAGTGGTTCGGATACCTGCCGGACCGGCGCGGAACATTTTCTTCACCGCTTCATCTTTGGTCAGCATGATATCGTAGCTGTCCAGCGTCTCCTGCAGGCTCAGGCCCAGCACGTTTCTGACGCTCAGATCCATCAGGCCCGCACGGCTCAGCTCGCCGAGGATGCCAATCACGCCACCGGCACGGTGAACATCTTCCATATGATATTTCTGGGTGCTTGGCGCCACTTTACACAGGTGTGGAACCTTGCGGGACAGACGGTCGATATCGGAGATGTTGAAGTCGATTTCGCCCTCCTGCGCGGCAGCCAGCAGGTGCAGAACGGTATTGGTTGAGCCGCCCATCGCAATATCCAGCGTCATGGCGTTCTCAAAAGCGGATTTGTTGGCGATGCTGCGTGGCAGCACGCTTTCATCGTTCTGCTCGTAATAGCGCTTCGCCAGACCGACGATACGCTTACCGGCATTCAGGAACAGGTCTTTACGGTCAGCGTGAGTCGCCAGCAGCGAGCCGTTGCCCGGCTGAGACAGGCCCAGGGCTTCGGTCAGACAGTTCATGGAGTTAGCGGTGAACATCCCGGAGCAGGAACCGCAGGTCGGGCAGGCTGAACGTTCAATCTGCTCGCTGTCCGCATCGCTGACGTTCGGGTTGGCCCCCTGGATCATCGCATCAACCAGATCCAGCTTGATGATTTTGTCGGAGAGCTTGGTTTTACCGGCTTCCATCGGGCCGCCGGAAACGAAGATCACCGGAATATTCAGGCGCAGGGAAGCCATCAGCATTCCCGGGGTGATTTTGTCGCAGTTAGAGATACACACCATGGCATCGGCGCAGTGCGCGTTAACCATGTACTCCACGGAATCGGCGATTAATTCGCGGGAAGGCAGGGAGTAAAGCATGCCGCCATGTCCCATCGCGATGCCATCGTCCACGGCAATGGTGTTGAACTCTTTAGCCACGCCGCCGGAAGCTTCAATCTGCTCAGCGACCAGTTTACCCAAATCGCGCAGGTGTACGTGACCCGGCACGAACTGTGTGAAGGAGTTAACCACGGCGATAATTGGTTTACCGAAGTCGTCATCGGTCATTCCGGTGGCGCGCCACAGGGCACGGGCACCAGCCATATTACGGCCATGAGTGGTGGTGGCGGAACGGTACTTAGGCATGCTCATACTCCAGAATCAGATAGTGCACGGGCGTCATCTGACGCCCGTGAAATGTAATTATTATGGGTTAACCGGATCCAGCCAGCCCCATTTGTCTTCGGTCTCACCAGTGAACAGGCCGAAGAATGCAGACTGAATACGACCGGTGACCGGGCCGCGTTTACCTTCACCAACCTGGATGCCGTCAACGCTGCGAACCGGGGTAATTTCAGCTGCGGTGCCGGACATAAAGACTTCGTCAGCCAGATACAGGGATTCACGGGACAGCACCTGTTCGCGAACTTCGATGCCCATGTCTTTCGCGAGCTTGATGATTGCATCACGGGTGATGCCCGGCAGCGCGGAAGAGGTGAATGGCGGGGTGAACAGGATGCCGTCTTTTACTTCAAACAGGTTTTCGCCTGCGCCTTCAGAGATATAGCCCTGAGTATCCAGCGCGATACCTTCCTGATAGCCGTGGCGGCGTGCTTCGCTACCGACCAGCAGAGATGAGAGGTAGTTACCACCGGCTTTAGCGGCAGTTGGCAGGGTGTTTGGTGCCACGCGGTTCCATGAGGAAACCATCGCATCGATGCCCTGCTCCAGCGCTTCAGCACCCAGGTAAGCTCCCCACGGGAAAGCAGCAATGATCACATCAGTGTCGTAGCCGTCCGGTGGGTTAACACCCAGGCCAACATCACCAACAAAGACCAGTGGGCGAATATAGGCGCTTTTCAGTTTGTTCACGCGCAGAACTTCGCGGCAGGCTTCCATCAGCTCGTCAACGCTCAGAGCGACCGGGAAACGATAGATTTTTGCAGAATCGCGCAGGCGCTGCATATGTTCACGATGGCGGAAGACTACCGGGCCCTTGTGCGAGTCGTAGCAGCGGACGCCTTCGAAGACAGACGTACCGTAGTGCAGTGCATGGGACATCACGCTGACCTTCGCGTCTTCCCACTTAACCATCTCGCCATTGAACCAGATAAAGTCAGCTTTCTTCGTCATTCTAATTTCCTTTCGCGCTCAGGCGCGGTTGTGTTGTCTGTTGTTGGATCTGGACGCACGCGACATCCATCAGCTTGCTAAGTTGTGTTGACAGTAAATCGACTGAGCGCTGGCTGGCAACGGTCATTTCAATATTAATATTGTCGGTATTGCCGCCCGACGCCATATTCATCGCACACACCTGGAAACCACGGTGACGAACTACGCGCAAAATGCGCTCCAGTATTTCGGGCCGAAAGCGCGCTTCGATAGACAATTGATGCTGCATCATGAGGTTTTCTCCATCATATTTTCGTTGCTGGCACCTGGCGGTACCAGTGGCCAGACGTTCTCATGCTCGTCAATGGCGACGTGGAGCATGTACGGCCCTTTACTGTGCAGCAAAGCGTCTAATGCAGCGTCGACCTGGTCTTTACGGGTGATACGCAGGCCAGGGATATCAAAAGCGCTGGCAAGCGTGAGGAAATCGGGATTGTCGGACAGATTGGTTTCACTGTAGCGTTCGGAGAAGAACAGCTCCTGCCACTGACGAACCATGCCTAAGCGCTGGTTGTCCAGCAGGACAATTTTCACCGGCAGTTGTTTGCGCTTGATGGTGCCCAGTTCCTGCACGTTCATCATGAAGGAACCGTCGCCCGAAACGCAAATCACCATGTCGTCAGGGCGGGCAACCTGAGCGCCTACCGCCGCTGGCAGTCCAAAGCCCATGGTGCCGAGACCGCTGGAAGTAATGAAGTTTTCCGGACGGGTGAAGCTCATATGTTGAGCAGACCACATCTGGTGTTGGCCCACGTCGGTGGTCACAATAGCACTGGCAGGTTTGCGGTCAGAAAGTTGTTTGAGGAAAAGAGGAGCGTAAATTGCCTCACCCGGATGGTCATAACGCCAGCCGTGTTCCGCTTTCAACGCCTGAACGTGTTCGCGCCATGCGGCGATATTCACTGGCTGATACAAGTCCGGCAGCAATTTGTTGAGATCGCCGCGCAACGCTACATGGGCCTGACGCAGCTTATTCAGCTCTGCCGGATCGATATCCATATGGATAACGCTGGCATTCGGTGCGAAGGCATTGAGCTTGCCGGTTACGCGGTCGTCGAACCGCGCACCCACGGCGATCAACAGGTCGCATTGTTGAACAGCGAAGTTTGCCGCCTTGGTGCCGTGCATTCCCAGCATTCCCAGGTAGCAGCCATCCTGCACATCCGGCGTACCCAACCCTTTCAGAGTGGCAACTACAGGAATGCCGGTTTCTTTGGCGAAGGCGCGCAGAGCATCCCCGGCGTTTGCCATGCCAACACCGCCACCCACGTACAGAATCGGTTTTTGCGCCTGAGCCAGCATCGCCCGGGCCTGCTGCAGCTCATGAACAGGATGCTCATCCTCGTCCTCAACCGGCATCAGATGTGCGGTGAGTTCGCCAGAGGCCAGCTGAATATCTTTCGGAATATCAATCAGTACCGGGCCAGGGCGACCGGATTGGGCAATCGCGAAGGCTTCAGCCATTACTGCTGGCAGCTCTTCCAGCGACTCCACGAGGAAACTGTGCTTGGTACAAGCCAGAGACAAACCCAGGACATCAATTTCCTGAAAGGCATCAGTACCGATCAACCCGCCAGCAACCTGACCTGTGATCGCAACCACCGGAACAGAGTCCAGCAACGCATCAGCGAGGCCGGTGATCAGGTTGGTGGCCCCGGGGCCGGAAGTGGCGATGCAGACGCCCACTTTGCCGGTGGAACGGGCATAACCGATGGCAGCCATAGCAGCACCCTGCTCATGACGGCACAGTAGGTGCTCGACGCCGCCATCATAGAGCGCGTCATAGACGGGCATAATGGCTCCACCCGGATAGCCGAAAACAGTTTCGACACCCTGTACCCGCAACGCCTGAACCACCCACTGAGCACCATTCATAGTTATTTCCCCGTATCTCGTTGGGAACAACAGCATTTTATTCTACTGTTCATCTTCTGTTCCTCTGTCGTTGAACCTTGCAAAAAAAAACCCCCGGACCTTTCGGTGCGGGGGTTCTTCTGAATTCAGGCTTGATTTTTAAGCCTTTCTTCCTCCGAGCGTAGCCCCGCACGGCGTGATAATAATCACGACGACGCTAATGACGACCAGGCTTAGGACTCGTAGAAGGGCTTTCATTTGGATTCGATAATTTCACTTGTTCGAAGTAATGCCTACAGAGTTATCACAGTTAGCTTCTGAAGTTCAACTTTTTTCATCATTTTATTTTATGGCTGCTGTTGAAAAATCCAGAAAAACAAAGGTTATTCAGGGAATAAGGAAAATATTGAAATATATTCATTACTCACCTCACGTAACAAGTCTCAGCCAGAGAAGAATTTTAACTCTTTGCGTGCCTCCCCGACAATTTCAGGAAACCTCTGTCGGCCAGAGCAGATTTCCGGGGATAAACTGGGGCAATATGAATTCGTGGGGGAGCTGGCACTGACGGGGGCTGTACGGGGCGTACAGGGCGCTATTCCTGCAGCAATGGCCGCTATTGCAGCCAGCCGCCAGCTGATCCTTTCAACGGACAATTTGTCTGAGGCCGGGTTGATCCGTCACGGTACCAGTCTGCTCAGTGACAATCTGCTGGAGGTCTGCGCTTTTCTTAATGGCCAGGCAGAACTTGAGATCGCCCATTGCGAACACCAGCAGTTGCCACCTTTACTGGGGGACTTAAATGAAATCATTGGGCAACAACAGGCTAAAAGAGCGTTAGAAATTACCGCTGCCGGTGGACATAACCTGCTGCTGATAGGACCACCGGGAACCGGAAAAACCATGCTGGCCAGCAGGCTTCCCGGGCTGATGCCACCTTTAAGCGATCGTGAGGCTCTGGAGAGCGCCGCGATTTCCAGTCTGGTCAGCGGCGGGGTGATGCGCCGTCAGTGGCGTCAGCGCCCTTTCAGAGCGCCTCATCACACGTCATCCCGCTATGCACTGGTTGGGGGTGGCTCATTGCCTAAACCCGGCGAAATCTCCCTGGCACACAACGGCATCCTTTTCCTGGATGAATTGCCGGAGTTTGAGCGTAAGACGCTGGATGCACTACGGGAACCCATCGAATCAGGGGCAATCTGCCTCTCCAGAGCGCGTGCAAAAGTCATCTATCCTGCTCACTTCCAGCTGGTTGCAGCGATGAATCCCAGCCCGACCGGACACCACAGCGGTACCCATAATCGCAGCACGCCCCAGCAGACACTGCGCTATCTCAGCCGCCTTTCCGGACCGTTTCTGGATCGTTTTGATCTGTCACTGGAAGTGCCTTTGTTACCCTCAGGCACTCTGAGCAGCAAACCACCTGCCAGTGAATCAAGCGAGGTCGTTCGCCAGCGCGTGCTGATTGCCCGTGAGCGCCAGCTTGCCCGCGCCGGGATCATTAACGAAGCAATGGGACCGAATGAGATACAGCGTGCCTGCAGGATTGAGCAAGGAGATGCCTGCTGGCTGGAAGGGGTCTTAAATCAGCTGGGGCTGTCCGTACGCGCCTGGCAGCGTATTCTGAAGGTGGCGCGAACGATTGCCGATTTGGCAGGGGAAGAGAGTCTTCAGCGGCAGCATTTGAACGAAGCGCTGAGCTACCGGGCGATCGACAGGCTGCTCATTCATCTGCAAAAAAGTTTGGGGTAGTGTGGGCATCTGCGAAAAAGTCAGAGGCAATGCCATTTGCGACAAGCGAGAGGAAAATGGAGGTTTGCCAGGTGTCAAGGGGTAAAAAAACAGCCATGAATAAAGGGGCCTGAGCCCCCTTTATTCTTAATCGTCGCTGTCCGAATAGTCTTCCACCCCTTCCATCTGCGGCTTCCCGCCAGACAGAGTGTGAAAACGCTTGGGACGCTTAATGCGCGTCATGTATTTTGACCAGACCCGTTCTGCTTCAGTCAGCGGTTCGCGGATCCCACGGCACACTTCAATAAACAGACGCTCTTCTTCAGTCACAGGCTCACGCTTTGCCAGATCCAACTCGTTAAAAGCGTAACCATAACGCTCAAGAAGTTGGGCTTCTTTGATGGTGAAATCACCGTGACGGGAGAACCCGCGTGGGTAATGTTTGTTATCAAAAAAACGATTCGTTGTTGCGAAGCTTTCCGCCATTTTACACGCTCCTAACTCTTTTATGGCCGTGCTATTTATGGCGCGGAGTATTAGATACGCTTGACAGAGTGTAAAACAAAACATTTAAATCATAACGACAAATGTTTTTTAGGAGATGGATGTGGATACGGAATTACTGAAGACCTTTCTTGAAGTGAGCAGAACACGCCACTTTGGCCGTGCCGCTGAAGCGCTCTATCTCACACAATCTGCCGTCAGTTTTCGCATCAGGCAGCTTGAAAATCAGCTGGGAGTGAATCTCTTTACCCGGCACCGTAACAATATCAGACTGACCTCAGCCGGTGAACGTCTGCTGCCGTATGCCGAGAGCCTGATGAGTACGTGGATGATGGCGAAGAAGGAAGTGTCGCACACCCAGCAGCATCATGAGCTGTCTATCGGGGCCAGTGCATCGCTTTGGGAGGCCTACCTGACGCCCTGGCTACAGACGCTCTATGAGAACCGGGAGAGCCTGCATCTGGAGGCAAGAGTGGCACAGCGCCACCTGCTGGTGAAGCAGCTGCATGAACGTCAGCTCGATCTGCTGATCACCACTGAAGCACCCAAAATGGATGAGCTGACCAGCCAGCAGATTGGTCATATTTCTCTGACGCTGTTTCGTTCGCGAAAATCGGAGAAACGCGAGAAATATGAATACATTAAGCTGGAATGGGGAGCGGATTTCCATCAACACGAAAGCTATCTGGCCGGAGCGGATGATGTCCCGGTGCTGACGACGACCTCGGCTCATCTGACCCGGCAGCTGTTACATACTACCGGTGCCTGTGCTTTTCTGCCGGATATCTGGCACAACGATTATCCGGACCTGACTGTGATCCCGGACACGCCTGTTGCTGTACGTCCACTTTACGCTGTCTGGTTGCAAAACAGCGATCAGCAGACACATATCCGTCAGTTGCTCAAATTCCCGGTTAATACTCAGTAGTATTCCGGCTGGCGAAGGAAAATGGTCAGTTTACTGGCCATTTTTTTCGCCTGCAGAGCGGTAAAAAGGGATTATCAGACCTGAATGGCAGTAAAGAGGAGGCAAATCAGCCTTTTTCAGGACAAATTATCCGTTTTGAAGACAAAAAAAATCCTTTGCCGAAGCAAAGGATTGATTTTATTTGGCAGGGGCGGAGAGACTCGAACTCCCAACACCCGGTTTTGGAGACCGGTGCTCTACCAATTGAACTACGCCCCTAAAAGGGTGGCGGAACGGACGGGGCTCGAACCCGCGACCCCCTGCGTGACAGGCAGGTATTCTAACCAACTGAACTACCGCTCC
>NZ_JBYUWC010000030.1:0-34295 GCF_058137865.1 Erwinia sp. 009765445 | reverse complement strand
TCACTCCTGAATTAATTGCAGTCAATAGAGTATGGCACTGGCTACTTCAGGGAGGGGCGTCCATAACATCACTACAGAAAGATGATGCCGGTGAGTGGGTTGAAAAATACCGGCCGAATGATATTCCCGCCATGTATTGCGTCAGAAAGGGCAGGATGACCTATAAAAAAATGGCCTCAGCCAGGGAGTTAAGATCGTGTCTGTAATCCGGGAAAAAATAAAAGGGGTGCTTCATAGCGATAGTGGCGCATTGGCTCCAGCTTTCGCCATTATCCTGCCGTGCCTGCTGGCGATGATGAGTTTTGGTCTGGACAGTGTGAATTTGCTGTCGACGAAAACCCGGCTGGCCAATGCAATGGATGAAGCGGCGCTGGCCGTTTCCGCCACCGGAAAAAGTGACTTAAATAAGGACGAGTTAAAAGCCGCACAGCTGATGGCAACAAACTATGTCCGTTATCATCTTCCCGGAATAGCCAGTGTACCCGTCATCAGTGTCTCCGGGATTAATGAGGAGATGGATGCCAATGGTTTTAAATTTACCCGCTATGAGCTGAGCGCTACACTGAAGGTGCCAATTATCTTCAACACCGGTACGCTGGCAGGTTTTGACCACGATATTGATACCGGCAGCGGCAACCGGTTGGTGAAAAAGTTTACCTCAGTGGCGACAGATTACGTGTTTGTACTGGATTTCTCCGGTTCCATGCAGGGAACAAGACTGAACGATCTTAAGGCCGTCGTAAAAGAGATCAGCCAGTTCGCTCTTGAGAATAATGAAAAAACGCAAATAGCGCTGGTGCCCTTCAGTATTGGTGTCCCGGTGAAGTTACCCGGTAAGAATGAGCGTGGCGGCGAACGGGTTGGCTGCTCGGTATTGTTCGTCCCTAAGGCAAATTATAATATTAATTATGCGTTCTGAGCAGATAAGCAGATACAGAATCCTGATTGCTATACGCTGAATAGTATTATTTACAATATAGATCTTTATCGTTACCGCTATTATATAGAGTATGTTAAACCCGCCATTCCAGCAATGACGGAACCTGCCGTTCTCCGCAAACGGTGTGTGAGAAACAGTATTTATGGCAGCAGTACCGGAAAATATCTGTATTCCTGTAAATCGGAAGTCTATCCAGACAGCGATATTTATTCTGAACACTCGAAGTTAATTATTTCTAAAGAGTACCAGAGTGCATGGCTGGTGAAAAAGTACCATGATAATTACGGGACGATTTTTAATGATTACGTCACAGATTATCAGGCGACGTTGCAGGAGATGTTCAGCGATGAGGCTGTGATTACCTTTCCACTGGAATGGACAGCTATGGTTAAGGATAAAGATCACACCTATATCAGGCCCTATTCAGCTATGTGTTTAAATGGTGGATGGTTCAAGCATATCAGCAATAATGACTTAAGTCGCAGCAGTGCTCGCTCCTGGCTGGTTGAACTCACCAGTGATATAAGTGTGCTGGACCAGTTTCAGAATATGCAGGCATATGGTAATACACAGATCAGTTCCGGACTGATTCGCTCCGTTCACCGTGATGGTGAAGGGAAGTAATAAGCGCAAGGTTTTTATTTTAATTTCTGATGGGGAAGATAACTCGGGGAAAAACGTGACTCAGAATTTTTTAAAGCAATATCACCTTTGCGAGAAAATTAAAAAAGGGGTTGCCGAGAAATCTGGAATCAGTAATACGAGGGTTGAAATGTACTATATTTCGGTAACCAGTGATGCCACAAGAGTTAAAGAGTGGGCCGATAATTGCGTGGGAGAAGCGAATGCTAAAACATCCACTACCCGTGAGGCGTTAATTAAAGAGATCAAAGGAATAATGGCAGATGAAACCGGGCATTTCGCCAGCTAAAGCCCCGGTATCCCTACCCACTCTGCCAGTATAAGTGCTCATACTGGCAGCGTCGCCAGCCATCATCAGCGGGCTGACCAGGCTCAGCCCTTATACACACAGCCCGCAGTACAGGTCTCTTTAATCATTACCGCGCTCAGCAGCGGGAGCTTCGGCTTCATCTGGTCCCAAATCCACTTAGCCAGCACTTCGCTGGTCGGATTCTCCAGGCCCGGGATCTCATTCAGATAGTAGTGATCAAGTCGGTCATAAATCGGCTTAAAGGCCGCTTTCAGCCCGGCAAAATCCATGATCCAGCCGGTATGCGCATCCACTTCGCCGGTAATTTCGAGCCGCACCAGGAAGGAGTGCCCGTGCAGGCGGCCGCATTTGTGCCCGGCCGGTACGTTAGGCAGATGGTGAGCGGCCTCGAACATGAAATCTTTAAACAGCGTGGTAACCATAGGACAGGTCTCAGTGATTGCTTGAAAAAACCGGCAAAGTCTACCGGAAAAACCCTTTTTTCGCATCCGTTTCACTGCACTTTCCTGAAGGTTCGACAGGAATGAAAAGTGAACAGTTGTAACTGGCTGATTTTTGGTTATTTAATTAACCTGTTTTGCCACTATGCCTTAGTTGTAAAAGCGTTTAGTCATTTTGGTTATTTATTATTACCAACCCTTATTTAAGGGTTATTATCCCAGTCGTTACCCTGTCTCTATCTTACTGACTTTTGGCCCCAGAGCCCTTTAACTGGAATATTTTACGCAATGACGACTCAGGCTCCCCCAGGTTCTCTGCTTCCGCTTAATCCGGAACAACTCGCGCGCCTGCAGGCGGCGACCGGTGACTTCTCCACCACCCAGCTCGCATGGCTTTCCGGTTATTTCTGGGGCATGGTCAATCAGACTCCCGGCACTGCGGCGGTCAGCGCTCCGGTTCCGGCTGATGTCCCGACGATTACGCTGCTCTCCGCTTCGCAGACCGGCAATGCCCGTCGCCTGGCCGAACAGCTGCGCGATGACCTGCTGGCCGCCAGACTGAACGTTAACCTGGTTAATGCGGGCGACTACAAGTTCAAGCAGATCGCTCAGGAAAAAATGCTGATTGTGGTCACCTCGACGCAGGGCGAAGGTGAGCCGCCGGAAGAAGCCGTGGCGCTGCACAAATACCTGATGTCGAAAAAGGCGCCGAAGCTGGATAACACCGCCTTTGCCGTCTTTGGGCTGGGTGACACCTCGTATGAATTTTTCAGCCAGGCCGGGAAAGACTTTGACGGTAAGCTGGCAGAGATGGGCGGCGAGCGCCTGCTGGATCGCGTTGATGCCGATGTGGAATACGCGGCAGAAGCCGAAAAGTGGCGCAAGCAAATCGTTGGAATACTGAAGGCCCGGGTCCCCAGCGAATCGCCAGCCGTGGCTGCCGTTACCGCCGCCGGGACGGTCAACGAAGTGTTCAGCAGCCCGTACAGCAAGGAAGAGCCGCTGACTGCCAGCTTTGCGGTGAACCAGAAAATCACCGGCCGTGATTCCGATAAAGACGTGCGCCATATCGAAATTGATTTGGGCGATTCCGGCCTGCGCTACCAGCCGGGTGATGCGCTGGGCGTGTGGTATGAAAACGACGCGGCGCTGGTGCAGGAGCTGCTTGAGCTGCTGTGGCTGACTGGCAGGGAGAGTGTGGCGATCCACGGCCAGACGCTGCCGCTGAGCGAAGCGCTGCAGAAACACTTTGAGCTGACCGTCAACACGCCACAGATTGTTGAGCAGTACGGCAAGTTGTCTCGCGATGAGAAGCTTCTGGCGCTGGTCAGCGATAAGAGCAAATTACAGCACTACGCCCAGTCGATGCCGATTGTGGATATGGTGCGTCAGGCACCGGTTGAACTGCGTGCTGAACAGCTGACGGAGCTGCTGCGTCCACTGACGCCGCGTCTCTATTCCATCGCTTCCTCGCAGGCTGAGAGCGAAACTGAAGTGCATATCACCGTCGGTGCCGTGCGCTATGAAATTGAAGGCCGTGCCCGTGCGGGCGGTGCGTCCAGCTTCCTGGCCGACCGGCTGGAAGAGGATGGTGAGATCCGCGTGTTCATTGAGCACAATGACAACTTCCGCTTACCAGCCAATCCGGAAACCCCCGTTATCATGATTGGTCCGGGCACGGGCATTGCGCCGTTCCGCGCCTTTATGCAGCAGCGTGATAACGACGGTGCAGAAGGCAAAAACTGGTTGTTCTTTGGCAACCCGCACTTTACCGAGGACTTCCTTTATCAGGTGGAGTGGCAGCGCTACGTGAAGGATGGCTTGCTGACCAATATAGACCTCGCCTGGTCGCGCGACCAGCAGCACAAAGTTTACGTGCAGGATAAAATCCGCGCCAAAGGAGCCGAAGTGTGGCGCTGGATCGAGCAGGGCGCACACCTTTATGTCTGTGGTGATGCCAACCGCATGGCGAAGGACGTGGAGCAGGCGCTGCTGGAAGTAGTGGCGGAGCACGGCGGGATGGATCTGGAAACCGCCGACGAATTTTTAAGTGAGCTGCGCATCGAGCGCCGTTATCAGCGAGACGTTTACTAATGAATGAAAAACACCCTGGACCGCTGGTGGTTGAAGGCAAACTGACCGATGCCGAGCGCCTGAAAAAAGAGAGCAACTACCTGCGTGGCACCATCGCCGAAAATTTGCAGGACGGCCTGACCGGTGGCTTCACCGGCGATAACTTCCTGCTGATCCGTTTTCACGGCATGTACCAGCAGGACGACCGTGACATTCGCGCCGAGCGTGCGGAGCAGAAGCTGGAGCCGCGCCACGCGATGATGCTGCGCTGCCGTCTGCCGGGCGGGATCATCACGCCGAAGCAGTGGCTGGGCATCGACAAGTTTGCTGAAGAGAACACCATTTATGGCAGCATCCGTCTGACTAACCGTCAGACCTTCCAGTTCCACGGCATCCTGAAGGGCAACGTCAAACCTGCGCACCAGATGCTGAACGAAGTGGGGCTGGATTCGCTGGCTACCGCCAACGATGTGAACCGTAACGTGCTGTGCAGCTCCAATCCGGTGGAGTCTGAGCTGCATCAGGAAGCTTACGAGTGGGCGAAGAAGCTGTCCGAGCATCTGCTGCCACAAACCCGCGCCTATGCGGAAATCTGGCTGGATAAGGAAAAGGTCGCGACCACCGATAAAGAGCCAATCCTCGGCGAAACTTATCTGCCGCGCAAGTTCAAAACCACCGTGGTGGTGCCGCCGCATAACGATGTGGATCTGCACGCCAACGACCTGAACTTTATTGCGATTGCCGAGAAGGGCAAGCTGATCGGCTTCAACCTGCTGGTGGGCGGCGGCCTGTCTATCGATCACGGTAATAAAGCCACCTACGCCCGTACCGCCAGCGAGTTCGGCTATCTGCCGGTGGATAAAATTCTGGACGTGGCAGAAGCGGTGGTTACCACTCAGCGCGACTGGGGTAACCGTACCGACCGTAAAAACGCCAAAACCAAATACACCCTGGAGCGCGTGGGCGTGGACACCTTTAAAGAGGAAGTCGAGCGTCGCGCCGGGATCAAACTTGAACCGATCCGTCCTTATGAATTCACCACCCGTGGCGACCGCTTCGGCTGGGTAAAAGGCATCGATAATCAATGGCACCTGACGCTGTTTATTGAAAACGGTCGTCTGCTGGATTATCCGGGTCGCCCGCTGAAAACCGGGATTGCGGAAATCGCCAAAGTGCATAAAGGCGACTTCCGCCTGACCGCCAATCAGAACCTGATTGTGGCTGGTGTGCCGGCAGCGGATAAAGCAAAAATCGAGCAGCTTGCCCGTGAGCATGGGCTGATGGAGAGCGTCACCGCCCAGCGTGAAAACTCGATGGCCTGCGTGGCGTTTCCGACCTGCCCGCTGGCGATGGCCGAAGCCGAGCGCTTCCTGCCGGAATTCGTCACCCGCGTGGAAGGCATCATGACTGCGCACGGCGTGGGTGATGAGCACATCGTGCTGCGCGTGACCGGCTGCCCGAACGGCTGTGGTCGTGCACTGCTGGCCGAAATTGGCCTGGTGGGCAAGGCTCCGGGCCGCTACAACCTGCATTTGGGGGGTAACCGCATTGGCACGCGCATCCCGCGCATGTACCGTGAAAACATCACCGAAGACGAAATTTTGTCTACCCTTGATGAATTAATGGGCCGCTGGGCCACAGAACGCGAAGCCGGTGAAGGCTTTGGCGATTTCACCATCCGCACTGGCGTGGTGAAACCGGTTCTCGACCCGGCCCGCGATTTTTGGGAATGACGGAGGCTTGATATGGCTGTACTCGATCTCTCAGCACTGAATGATTTACCGAAAGTTGAGCGCGTGATGGCGCTGGCGGAAATCAATACAAAGCTGGAAAAACTCTCCGCAGAAGAGCGCGTGATTTGGGCGCTGGAAAACCTGCCCGGCGAAGCGGTGCTCTCTTCCAGCTTTGGGATCCAGGCTGCAGTGAGCCTGCATCTGGTGACGCGGGCGAAGCCGGATATTCCGGTGATCCTCACGGACACTGGCTATCTGTTCCCGGAAACCTACCAGTTTATTGATGAGTTGACTGACAAACTCGGCCTGAATCTGAAGGTGTTCCGCGCTGAGCAGAGTGCCGCCTGGCAGGAAGCGCGCTACGGCAAACTTTGGGAGCAGGGCGTGGAAGGGATCGAGCGTTACAACCTGATCAATAAGGTAGAGCCGATGAACCGGGCGCTGGAAACGCTGAACGGCCAGACCTGGTTCGCCGGTCTGCGCCGTGACCAGTCCAGCAGCCGCGCCAGTTTGCCGGTGCTGGCTATCCAGCGTGGCGTGTTCAAGGTGCTGCCGATTATCGACTGGGATAACAAGCAGGTTTACAGCTACCTCAAAGAACACGGCCTGGGTTATCACCCGCTGTGGGATCAGGGATATCTGTCAGTGGGCGATACGCACACCACGCGCAAATGGGAACCGGGGATGGCTGAAGAGGAAACCCGCTTCTTTGGCCTGAAGCGCGAGTGTGGGCTGCACGAGTAATCAGCTGCCGTTCTTCCAAATGACTCTGCACTCACAGCGCAGGCTCCAGACTGGTAGCCTGCGCCCTTTCTTCTATTTCCCGACCAACCCTGCGAACTCATCCGCCGCACGGGTCACATTCACCTTCGTCACCTCATAGTCGGCCACGGCCTGGAAGGCGTCTTCCGCCAGAATGGTGTTCAGCCGCTCGCGATCGATATCCGCAGCAATGATCAGACCGCCGGTGCGCGGATCCTTACGGCCAGCGGCAATAAATACCCCGGCATCGAAATACTTATCCAGCCATGTAAGATGCGCGTCCAGCACGGCTTCAACTTCTTCCAGCGGGCGGGTGTAGTTCAGGCTGACGATGTACATTGCGACTCCTTAAGACGTTATTTTTGGGGTTGCCAGATCAACGATCAGCGGCAGAAGAATTTTTACGCTGTTGTGCATGCGCTGGCTGATGCGCCCCGGTAGCCAGCGATCCAGCCAGGCAAGGTTATCCAGCGCGGCCTGGTGGCGGGTGGTGCCCTGCGGGAAGTGTCGGCTGATAGCGCGCTGCTGCTGGCCATCTTTCCCGCCCAGCTCCCAGTCAGTGGCACGCACGCTCAGTAGCGGGAAACCGGCCTTATCGAACAGGTCCACTGCCGGTTCAGTCCTGACGACTTTACCCCGGCTGGCCGTTGGGATGCCGCTGGCCCGGGCGATAGCCAGTGCCCTGTCGCGGGTCTGCCGTGCCACTGGTTCTGGCGTGTTAGCCCCGCTGTCGAAATAGAGTTTATTCCCCACCACCAGGCTGTCCAGTTTGATCACCAGCAGAGTATTCTTTTTCTCTTCCGGCTTCATTCGTGCGAGGTAGTCTTCCTCGCCGCGCTGGCCCAGCTCCTCGCCGCTCAGCGCGACAAAGCGCAGGCTGTAATGCAGGGACACTTTGCTCAGCCGCTGCGCCAGTTCCAGCATCACGCCCAGCCCGGAGGCGTTGTCGTCGGCTCCCTGCAGCGTCAGGCCGCCCAGGTTTTTCTGGCGATCGCTGTCGCTCTGCGACAGCCAGGTATCCGAGTGGGTAATAATGATGATTTGCTGTGGAACCGCTCCGGTTCTCGCCGCCACCACGCTGGTTGCGGTCACCGTGTGTGGCGTCAGGTGACCATTCTGTGACTTATACTGATAGTGGGCGGTAAAGTCTCTTTTATTGCTGTCAAAACCCAGCTGCTGAAACTGCTGTTGCAGATAGTCCGCGGTCAGCATCTCGGCCGGGCTGCCAGCCATCCGGCCGGGAAAATAGGTGGCGATATGCCGCAGCTGCTGCTCGGCATAGTGACCCTCGGCCACGGTTGCCGCGTGCAGAGGGAAAAGGGCACCGCAGGAGAGCAACGCAGCCAGCGCGCTCAGGCGGAGTCGGGAAAACATGTAGCGTCCTTAGTCGTCATCCTGTGACGAGCCTGCGAAATATTTTTGCTGCACCAGTATGAAAGTGTGACCGCCATTGCACAATTTCAATCTCTCTGAAATGGCCGCAATATCATCCGTTAAGCACATTTTGTCCTTAGCTTTGCCAGGGCGTTATTCCATTCAGTAACTACTCATTCCAATTAGTAATTTCATAACCCTCAAGCCCGGGCCGTATAGTCTCGTTAACTTTTTGTTATTAGCGACCAGGCAGACGTGGACTATCTCCCGATTTTTGCAGACATCCGAAACAAACCGGTGCTGATCGTTGGCGGCGGTGATGTCGCTGCGCGCAAAATTGACCTTCTGCGCCGCGCGGGTGCCCACGTGTTGATTGTGGCCCGGGAACTTTGCGCAGAACTGTCGCGGCTTGAAAGCAGCGGCTCCGTTGAGTGGTTCGCGCAGGAATACCAGAGCAGCCAGCTGGACAGGGCGTATCTGGTGATTGCCGCTACTGATGACAGCGAGCTGAATGGCCGGGTGTTCAGCGATGCCAGCGAGCGCCGCCTGTTAGTCAACGTGGTGGATGACCAGCCGAAGTGCTCCTTTATCTTCCCGTCGATTGTCGATCGTTCTCCACTGGTGGTGGCTATCTCTTCCAGCGGTACCGCACCGGTTCTGGCCCGACTGCTGCGCGAAAAGCTGGAAGCGCTGCTGCCGGGAAATCTCGGACAGATGGCGGAAATTGCCGGTCAGTGGCGGGACAAGGTTAAACAACGTTTCGACAAAATGTCCGAACGCCGTCGCTTCTGGGAAACCGCCTTTAACGGCCTGTTTGCCAGCCAGGTCGCTTCCGGCAATGTTTCCGGCGCGAAACAGACGCTGGACCAGCAGCTGTCAGATCCGGAAGCCAGCCAGGGCGAAATCATCCTGGTCGGTGCCGGCCCTGGCGATGCCGGACTGCTGACGCTGCGCGGTCTGCAGGTGATGCAGCAGGCCGATGTGGTGCTGTATGACCATCTGGTCAGCGACGAAATCCTTGATTTGGTACGCCGCGATGCCGATCGCATCTGCGTCGGTAAACGTGCCAATGCCCATACCGTGCCGCAGGAAGAGACGAACCGCCTGTTGGTCGAACTGGCGTTAAAGGGCAAACGAGTGGTGCGCCTGAAGGGCGGCGATCCGTTTATCTTTGGACGCGGTGGAGAAGAGTTACAGGCTGCGGTGGAGGCAGGCATTCCCTTCCAGGTGGTGCCGGGCGTGACTGCGGCTGCAGGCGCAACGGCCTATGCCGGGATCCCCTTAACTCACCGCGACCATGCGCAAAGCGCGCTGTTTATTACCGGTCACTGCCGCGCCGATGGCGAAGGTATGGACTGGCCGTCACTGGCCCGTGCCCGGCAGACGCTGGCTATTTATATGGGCACGGTGAAAGCGGCAGAGATCTCCGCCCAACTGATTGCCCATGGCCGCGACGCTCAGACGCCGGTTGCGGTAATTGGTCGCGGAACACGTCAGGATCAGCAGGTGTTGATCGGGACACTGGAAGAATTAGAAGCACTCGCGCAACGCGCGCCAACGCCAGCCCTGTTAGTGATTGGGGAAGTGGTTAACCTGCATCAGCAGCTGGCGTGGTTTCAACATTCAGCGCAGCAGGCCGGACGTGAGTCCGCCGTTGTGAATTTGGCTTGAGGAAAAGTTATGGATCAAAAACGACTCACCCACCTGCGTCAACTGGAAGCGGAAAGTATCCATATCATCCGTGAAGTGGCGGCAGAATTCGGCAACCCGGTAATGATGTACTCCATCGGGAAGGACTCTTCAGTGATGCTGCACCTGGCGCGTAAGGCGTTCTATCCCGGCACGCTGCCGTTCCCGCTGCTGCATGTGGACACCGGCTGGAAATTCAAAGAGATGTACGAGTTCCGCGACCGCACAGTGAAAGAGATCGGGGCTGAGCTGCTGGTGCACCGCAATCCGGAAGGCGTGGCAATGGGCATCAACCCGTTCGTCCACGGCAGCGCCAAGCACACTGACATCATGAAAACCGAAGGCCTCAAGCAGGCGCTGAACAAGTATGGCTTTGATGCAGCGTTCGGCGGAGCCCGGCGCGATGAAGAGAAGTCCCGCGCCAAGGAGCGTATCTACTCCTTCCGCGACCGTTTCCACCGCTGGGACCCGAAAAACCAGCGTCCTGAGCTGTGGCACAACTACAACGGCCAGATCAATAAGGGCGAAAGCATTCGCGTGTTCCCGCTCTCCAACTGGACCGAGCTGGATATCTGGCAGTACATCTTCCTGGAAAACATCGACATCGTTCCGCTGTATCTGGCTGCACCGCGCCCGGTTCTGGAGCGTGATGGCATGCTGATGATGATCGATGACGATCGGATTAATTTACAACCTGGAGAAGAGATCAGGCAGCGTATGGTGCGTTTCCGTACCCTTGGCTGCTGGCCGCTGACCGGCGCGGTGGATTCTGAGGCGCAGACGCTGCCGGAGATCATTGAAGAGATGCTGGTTTCCACCACCAGTGAACGTCAGGGCCGCGTGATTGACCGCGATCAGTCCGGCTCGATGGAGCTGAAAAAACGCCAGGGTTATTTCTGAGGAGCCAGTTATGAATACCGTCATTGCACAACAAATTGCCGACCAGGGCGGCGTGGAAGCCTGGCTGCACGCTCAGCAACACAAAAGTCTGCTGCGTTTTCTCACCTGCGGAAGCGTCGACGATGGCAAGAGCACGCTGATTGGCCGCCTGCTGCACGACACGCGCCAGATTTATGAAGATCAGCTCTCTTCGCTGCATAACGACAGCAAACGTCACGGCACCCAGGGCGAGAAGCTGGACCTGGCGCTGCTGGTGGATGGCCTGCAGGCCGAGCGCGAGCAGGGCATCACCATTGATGTGGCCTATCGTTACTTCTCCACCGAGAAGCGCAAGTTCATCATTGCCGACACGCCGGGACACGAGCAGTACACCCGTAACATGGCGACCGGCGCTTCTACCTGCGACCTGGCCATCCTGCTGATCGATGCCCGTAAAGGCGTGCTGGATCAGACCCGCCGTCACAGCTTTATCTCCACGCTGCTGGGCATCAAGCACCTGGTTGTCGCGGTGAACAAGATGGATCTGGTGGAATACAGCGAAGCGCGTTTTGAGCAGATTAAGCAGGACTATCTCGATTTCGCCAATCAGCTGCCCACCGATCTGGATATCCGCTTTGTGCCGCTTTCCGCGCTGGAAGGCGAAAACGTTGCCAACCCAAGTGAAGCAATGAGCTGGTACAGCGGCCCGACCCTGCTGGACGTGCTGGAAACCGTGGAAGTGAAGCGCATGGTAGAGCAGCAGCCGATGCGCTTCCCGGTGCAGTATGTAAACCGTCCTAACCTGGATTTCCGGGGTTATGCCGGGACGCTGGCTTCCGGATCGGTACATGTCGGACAGCGGGTGAAAGTACTGCCGTCCGGCGTGGAGTCATCCATTGCCCGCATTGTGACCTTCGACGGCGATCTGCAGGAAGCGCAGGCCGGTGAAGCGATCACGCTGGTGTTGAAAGATGAAATTGATATCAGCCGTGGCGATCTGCTGGTGGAAGCCGGTGCCCAGCTGAAGCCGGTTCAGGCCGCCAGCGTCGACGTGGTCTGGATGGCGGAACAGCCGTTGTCGCCGGGTCAGAGCTTCGACATCAAAATTGCCGGGAAGAAAGCCCGCGCCCGTGTGGAGAATATTCAGTATCAGGTGGAGATCAACAGCCTGACGCAACGCACGGTGGAAAGCCTGCCGCTGAACGGTATTGGCCTGGTTGACCTGACTTTTGACGAGCCGATGATGCTGGACAAATACCAGCAGAACCCGGTTACCGGCGGGATGATCTTTATCGATCGCCTGAGCAACGTCACCGTCGGCGCGGGGATGATCCGTGAGCCGCAGGAAGACGTGGTGCAGGACAGCGGTAACTTCAGCGCGTTTGAGCTGGAACTGAACGCGCTGGTGTGTCGCCACTTCCCACACTGGGGTGCACGCGATCTGTCAGGCGGTAAGTAATATGGCTGCCTCACACGATGAAAATGTTGTCTGGCATTCGCACGCGGTAACGCGTGCGGATCGCGAGCAGCAGCACGGTCATCAGGGCGTACTGCTGTGGTTTACCGGGCTGTCAGGCTCGGGCAAATCCACCGTTGCCGGCGCACTGGAACAGGCGTTGCATCAGCTAGGCGTCAGCACCTACCTGCTGGATGGTGACAATGTGCGTCACGGGCTGTGCCGCGACCTGGGCTTCAGCGATGAAGACCGTAAAGAGAACATCCGCCGGGTCGGCGAGGTTGCCAAACTGATGGTCGATGCCGGTCTGGTGGTGCTGAGCGCATTTATCTCGCCACACCGTGCCGAGCGCCAGATGGTGCGGGATATGTTGGGAGAAGGGCGCTTTATCGAGGTCTTTGTTGATACCCCGCTGGCTATTTGTGAGCAACGTGATCCGAAAGGGTTATACAAGAAAGCCCGTGCCGGAGAGCTGCGCAATTTCACCGGCATCGACTCGGTTTATGAAGCGCCGGTGGAGCCAGAAATTCACCTTAATGGGGAACAATTGGTAACAAAATTGCTGGTTCAAGTGTTAGATCTGCTGCGCGAGCGCGATATTATCAACTCCTGAGATAGCCACGGCAAAACGCCTCAGAGCGGGCCGTATTTCGCGTCAACAGGATACTTATGCATAACGTTACGCCCATGCTGGCCCGCAAAGAAGATCGCGACCAGGAAGAGATTTCCTGGTCGTTCCCCGGTGGGGTAGTCGGCTTTGCCTCCTACTGGTTCGCCCTGGCGATCCCGTTCATTCTGTACGGCTCCAACACGCTGTTTTTCTTCCTCTATACGTGGCCTTTCTTTTTGGCGCTGCTGCCTGTCTCGGTGCTGATCGGTATCGCGGTCAGCGTGCTGTTACGCGGTCATCTGATCTGGACGCTGCTGCTCACTGCGGTGGTGGTGGTCACTATTTTCTGGCTGTTATTCACCCTTTTAAGTGGATGGTAAGCGGCTGGTTGTCAAAATACGGCCGCCCGTGCGGCAAAATCTGATGTCTGAATCCCCACTGCGGTTACAAAATTTTGCCTGAGATCCGCTCTGAGGTCTGGAGATTGTTCACCGATTCGCCAATCTGTGGCTATTTCGCCGGTAAAGTGGAGTCGGATGGAAAGTTATGGGATGATTGAGCCGTTTTTCAGGGGGCGGGGATGGGAAAACTGACGCTGCTGTTACTTGCTTTACTTTGCTGGCTGCAATATTCGCTCTGGCTGGGCAAGAACGGCTTACATGATTATACGCGCGTTAATGACGATGTTGCGGTGCAACAGGCCAGTAACGCCAAGCTAAAAGCGCGAAACGATCAGCTGTTTGCAGAAATCGACGACCTTAACGGCGGTTCTGAGGCAATTGAGGAACGCGCACGCAACGAGCTGGGGATGATCAAACCCGGTGAGACCTTCTATCGCCTTGTGCCGGATCAGAACAAACGAAACGCGCAGCAGGGTAATCCGAATATTCAGCAACGATAATTGATGAACAAAACTGGTATACCGGACATTATTGCCGTGGTGCCCGCCGCGGGAATTGGCAGCCGGATGCAGTCCGGGTGCCCCAAGCAGTATCTCGCCATTAATGGTAAAACCATTCTGGAACACTCGCTCGACAGCCTGCTGGCCCATCCGGCCATCAGCCGCATTATTGTCGCCATCAGCCCTGCCGATCCCTGGTTTGCTGCACTGCCCATTGCGGCCGATCCCCGTATTACGGTGGTGAAAGGCGGCAAAGAGCGGGCCGATTCCGTGCTGGCTGGCCTGCAGGCCGCTACTGCCGCGCACTGGGTGCTGGTGCATGATGCTGCCCGTCCTTGCCTGCACCCTGATGACTTAACGCGCTTGCTGGCGATCACCGCTACCAGTCGCGTGGGCGGGATCCTCGCCGCGCCGGTCCGCGACACGATGAAGCGCGCCGAGCCTGGCAAACAGGCCATCGCGCATACGGTAGACCGCGAGGCGCTGTGGCACGCGCTGACTCCGCAGCTGTTTCCGCTGGTGCTGCTGCGCGACTGCCTGCACCGGGCGTTGCAGGAGGGGGCTACAATTACCGATGAGGCCTCTGCCCTTGAACACTGCGGCTACCATCCGGAACTGGTGGCCGGTCGCAGCGACAATATCAAGGTGACGCGGCCGGAAGATCTGGCGCTGGCGGCGTTTTACCTGACTCAACTACATAATAAGGAGAGCGCATAATGCGTATCGGCCACGGTTTTGATGTTCATGCCTTTGGCGGCGAAGGCCCGCTGATTATTGGTGGCGTGCGAATTCCTTATGAAAAAGGCCTGCTGGCCCATTCCGACGGCGACGTGGCGCTGCATGCGCTGACCGATGCGCTGCTGGGTGCGGCAGCGCTGGGCGATATCGGTAAACTGTTCCCGGACACTGACGACGCGTGGAAAGGGGCGGACAGCCGCATGCTGCTGCGTGAAGCACTGCTGCAGATTGAAAAGAAAGGCTACCGCGTGGGCAACGTCGACGTGACCATCATTGCTCAGGCTCCGAAAATGTTGCCACACGCTCCGCAGATGCGCATTAACATCGCGGAAGACCTGGGGATCCATATGGACGAGGTCAACGTCAAAGCCACCACCACCGAAAAGCTGGGCTTCACCGGGCGCGGCGAAGGCATCGCCTGCGAAGCAGTGGCGCTGCTGTTTAAGGCGGAAAAGTAATGGGACTGGCCGATCTGAGCTGGCTGCACGGGCAGCCCACTGCCACCGGCGTGGTGAAGGCAAACCCGGAAGATTTTATCGTTATTGAAGATCTTGGCTACCGGCCAGACGGCGACGGCGAACAACTGCTGGTACGCATCCGTAAAAACGGCTGCAACACCCGGTTTGTGGCCGAAGCGCTGGCAAAATTTGCCGGTATCCATCCGCGTGATGTCAGCTTTGCCGGAATGAAAGATCGCCATGCGGTCACCGAACAGTGGTTCTGCCTGCGCATTCCGGGCAAAGAGACACCGGACCTGTCCGCATTTCAACTGGAGGGCTGCGAGATTCTGGAGAGCGCCCGCCATCGCCGCAAACTGCGCACCGGTGCGTTGCAGGGCAATGCTTTCACGCTTATCCTGCGCCAGATCTCCGATCGTGATGCGGTGGAACAACGCCTGCAGCAGATCGCGGCGACGGGTGTGCCAAATTATTTCGGCGTTCAGCGCTTCGGTCATAACGGCAATAACCTGTTGCAGGTCCGGCGCTGGGCGGCGGATGAAATTCGCGTGCGCGAGCGTAATAAACGTAGCTTCCTGCTTTCCGCTGCCCGCAGTGCGCTGTTCAACCAGGTAGTAAGTGACCGTCTGGCGCAACAGGGATCGCTGTCTTCAGTGCTGGCAGGAGATGCGCTCCAGCTTACCGGTCGCGGTAGCTGGTTTGCCGCTGAAGAGGCGGAGTTGGCTGTATTACAGACGCGGGTGCTCAACAATGAACTGCGGGTCACCGCTCCGCTTCCCGGCAGCGGCGACTGGGGAACACAAGGCAAGGCATTGGCATTTGAACAACAAAGCCTGGCGGATGAAACCGGACTGACTGGCCTGCTGGAACGTAAAAAGGTTGCGGCCGCCCGACGTGCGATGTTAGTTATCCCGCGTGATTTTCGCTGGGAATGGCAGGATAACGTCACCATTGAGCTTAACTTCTGGTTACCAGCGGGCAGTTACGCCACCAGTGTGATACGGGAAATCTTGCATCCTCAGGATGAGATCGGGATCGAGGAATAACCGGCTATCCATCATGATGAATAGCCGCAGATAACACCGGCCTGACTTCAGTGCGGTAGTGCTTCCGGGAAAGGGAGATCGAAATGTTCTGTCCAGGGTTGTAGCCGTGACAGCACCTCCTCGCTCAATGCGATGCCCTGAACCCGCTGTTGCTCGCGTTCAGCAAGCGCCCGCTCGCCAGGCAGGCGAATTTCCTTTGAATCAGGGCGCAGTCGGCTGGCTTTACAACTGGTGATTAAATAATCCATTTCATTCAGAAAAGCCTCACGTCCTGCAAAGCAGTCTGGGTCGATCACCTGAATAAACACCCCCTGGCCATACATATCAGGCTCCTGGCGTCGGCCACTGCCGCCCAGCGCCAGACTGAAAGCTTCAACCATCAGACCCAGACCAAACCCCTTATAACCATGCTGCAAACCACCGAGCGGAAGAATACTGCCAGGCGGCGTATGTTGCAGCACCGCCGGATCATGGGTTGGCTGCCCGGCGCTGTCGAGTAACCAGGCTTCCGGCAACATATGCTTTTTAGCGGCGAAACTTTTGAAGAACGTATTACTGGCTACCGAGGTACATTGATCGATCAGAAGCGGCGCGCCCCGCGTGGGTATTCCCCAGGCGACCGGATTGGTCGTTAAAACAGGATCGCTACCGCCAAAAGGTGCGACAGAGCGTACACCCGGATTGGTGGCGCAAAGCGTTACTAACAGGTTTTTTTCAACCAGTGGCAGCAGGTAGGCTTGCAGGCAGCCAATGTGTGAGCAGTCGGCAATCGTGGCGCTGACCACGCCATGAGAACCGACCCGGCGCAAAAGTTCTTCAGTCGCCATTTGCATTACCCATGCGCCGGGGGAGCGGTGGGCATGCCATGCGAGGGCATTGGGCTGGTCATGGATGATCTGTAATGCAGCCTGTGGAGAAATTTGTCCTGCGGCGATACGTTCCAGATAGGCGCTCATAAACCACAAACCGTGGGTGCTGTGACCGAGCAGATCAGCGTCCAGCATGCGCTGAGTCATGGGGAGTGCACGCTCCTCTGGAACTCCCGCGCGCATCAGTAGCGCGAGTGAAAAGCGTTCAAGGCTACAAAGCGTAAAGCGTTTGGGGTTGTTAGCTGACATCATTTGATTTCGACTCCTGCTGGAAAATTTTCAGTCATATCCAGACGCTGCACACGCCCGACAATAAACAGATAGCTCAACATGGCGATCAGTGCGTGAGCGCCGACAAAATACAGCGCGAGCTCGAACGACCCCGTAGCATGAATGGTGTAACCAATGACAATGGGCGTGGTTATCCCGGAAATGTTACCGGCAATCCCGAATATACCGGTGGCCATCCCGACGATGGAGGGAGGGGAGGTATCCACAACCACCGCCAGGCCAATTTGAGCCAGACCTTTGCCTAATAGCGCCAGACACATTAACGCCACGATGATGTAGATCGAATGGGTGAAGTTGCAGAAAACCAGCCCGGTTGCTAAAGCCATGCCGATGATAAAAGGGGTTTTACGGGCAAGGGTCACCGAGCCCCAGCGTTTCATCAATTGGTCTGAGAGAACGCCACACAGAATGCTGCCGATAAAACCACATACCGCGGGGAGTGCGGCGATAAATCCGACCTCCATAATGTTCATTCCCCGTCCTTTCACCAGATAAATAGGAAACCAGGTGATGAAAAAATATTGCAACGCAGTGATACAGTACTGCCCGATGTAGATCCCCAGCATCATCCGGCTTTTAAACAGGATGCCGATGGCAGACAGTTTGGGCGGGGATGAGCGGTGTTTGGCTCCTTCGATATCAATAAGCGCGCCGTTTTTTCTCAGATAGTCCAGTTCCTCTTTGTTGACCCGGTGATGGCTGTCCGGGCTACGCATTTGCCAAAACCAGAATAACGCCAGCAACATGCCAGCCGATCCCATAAACCAGAAGACATAGTGCCAGCTAAGGACATGACTGATAACGCCCATGAGTGGAACGAACACGATCATGGCCACATACTGTGCGGAAGAGAATATAGCGGTGGCCATCCCGCGCTCGGTGAGTGGAAACCAGGCCGCGACAATATAGTTATTAGCCGGATAGATGGGGGCTTCGACCAGTCCGACGAGGAAACGTAGCGCGAACAGCGTTGCGACGATCATTCCCTGCGGTAGCCAGGCGACCGTACCCTGGAGGAAAGTGAGAAATGACCATATAAACAGGGCAGTACCATAGACTTTAACCGAATTGAAGCGATCCAGAAACCAGCCGCCTGGCAACTGACCCAGCACATAGGCCCACGCAAAGGCAGAAAAAAGATAGCCCATGGTTACCGAATCTAAACCCAGATCATGGGACAGACCTTCCCCGGCGATAGAAAGATTAGCACGGTCTCCAAGATTGATAGCGGTCACCAGCAGGATCAGTGCGAGCACGTAATAACGGACGTGTGTCCTGGCTGCTGCTTTTGAATCTGAACTGGCGGCGAGCGCCTTTAACGATATCGGCATGTGGATCTCCATGCGCCTGGTGGCTTGTTGTTATTGGAGGACCATAAAAGGTTAACGTAATGAGTATGAAGTACTCGTTTGTTCTACCTTTTAATGGAATACTCTGGTTGTCATAATTCAAACCTTAAAATAATTATCACGCATCTGATAAAATATTATTTTTGACATGCTGAATACCTCTTTAAAATCATTGTAGTAATACAGGGTTGATATTTTATTTATATGGTTAGTTATACAGTTTCTTCTCCGTAACGCTGGTAATTGGCATTGATTCTAATTGTTGTCGGGTAAGTGGTCCGACGATAAAAATATAGGATGCGGCACCAATCATCCCCATAGATCCAACGTATAATATAGCTAAATCAAAAGAGTGCGTTGCCTTCAGTATAAAACCTATAATCAGCGGCGTTAAAATAGCCGCGACATTGCCGAAAGTGTTGAATATCCCCCCAGACAGACCGATCACTTCTTTCGGGGAGGTGTCACTTAATACACACCACCCAAGATTACTAAATCCCTTTGAAAAAAAAGCGATACTCATCACCAATACCACGATTACATTAGATTGAGTATAATTTGCAGTAATAATGGTACAGGATAATAACATACCTAATATGATAGGGAGTTTTCGTGAAAAGGTCAGGCTAAAACCCCGACGGAGTAAATAATCAGAGAGTACTCCCCCGACAATACCACCAACAAATCCTGCCAGTGCGGGAATAGCGGCAACAAGTCCCACCTTGATTATCGACATTCCTTTGGCCTGGTAAAGATAGGTGGGAAACCATGTGAAGAAAAACCAGGTGATAGATGTTAGACTGAACTGACCAATATAAACGCCAATCATCATTCTGTTGCAACACATGTCTTTGACCTGAGACCAGGTTATTTTCTGTTTTCTTATTTTTGTTTCTGAACCTAATGTCGGTATGCCGCCACCATTTTTTATGAATTCTATTTCAGCCTGGTTGATTTTATTATGCTGCAGTGGATCACGGACATAAGTCAGCCAAATAATACCAAAGACGGTTCCAAGAATACCGGATGTGTAGAAGGCATAATGCCAGCTGTAACGATGAATAAAATAAGTCAAAACAGGGGTGAAAATGCCCAGGGCGACATAAGGCATGGTTTGATAGATAGAAGTAGCAAATCCCCGCTCATGGTCAGGGAACCATTGAACAGTTAAACGACTACTGGCCGGTGTCCCCGGCGCTTCGGCCATTCCCATGGCAAAACGTAATATAAATAACATTAAAAAAGCAGAAGGAAATAAATAAACCATCCCTTGCATAAAAGTGAATATCGACCATGCAATTACAGCAATGCCGTAGACTAACCTTGAACCATATTTATCCAGCAACATACCGCCGGGTATCTGAAATATCATATAAGCCCAGCCAAATGCAGAAAAGGCCCATCCCATGGCCGCGGCATCGAATCCCAGAGCTTTGCTCATTAAGGGGGCTGCAACAGAAAGTGTTGCCCGGTCAATAAAATTCACCAGCATTGCTGTTCCAATGAATATTAACATGGTGTATCTTATATTGGTTTTTTTCATTGTAATATCCATATCGATGCCCCCACTATAAGCTAATAAACTCTGCATAAGACGCAAGAACTTGTGTCTTAATAGAAGGAGACAGTGAACAGAGAGGAGGGCGAACCGTTTCCCATGTGCTGTCGTTCATTATTGCGCTAAGCAGTGTTTTTACTGTCGGAATGGTATCGCCTGTTGCTACAATTTTTCTCATTTCGGTTAATTTATCTTGCGCGTTACTACCTTGCTTGTCGTTATAATGCTGGTAAATTTTTGCAGCTAAAGACGAAACAAGGTTTGTTGTTGCTGTTATACAGCCCGCCGCGCCAATTTTTAGCACCTCCTGGAAACTGGCATCAGCACCGGAATAAACTTCAAATCCATATTGGGAAAAATTATCTATATAAGCTTTGGTGTTCTGGAAGTCACCACTACTGTCTTTAATACCTTTTATCTTATTAGGGTATTTATCCAGCAGAAGTTTAATCAGTTCAAGTGTGATTGGAATAGCGGACTGCTGAGGGAAATGATATAAATAGATTTTTATTTTACCACCCGCACGTTCAATAACTTCACTATAATAGTCAAACAATCCTTGTACAGAAGGTGACTTGTAATAGAATGGCGGTAATAGCAGTACCCCTCGGCACCCCATTCGCTCTGCATGGCGGGTTAATTTTACGGTGCTGGGAATATCACACGTACTGGTGCCGGGTAGCATTTTTTCAGCAGGGATGTTTCCATTAACCATTTTTTCCAGCAGCATCTCTCTTTCGTTAAGACTCAGGGAATTTGCTTCACTGGTTGTACCTAAAACAGCCAATCCATTACAGCCATTATTCAGCAACCAATGACCATGCTCTACCGTTTTTTCATAATTAACCGACAAATCTTTGTTGAATGCCGTGAGTACCGCCGCATTCACACCTGAAAAATATGCGCTATTCATAAAAACTCTCTTAAAAACTGAGCTTCACGCTCAGCTGATATTTATCTGATGGGAAGTGATCGAATTATCCGTGAACATAAAACGGCTATTTTTCGAATATATGTCGTTTAGTGGCATGGCTGTTAAGCCAGTCCCAGTTATAAATAACACCTAATCCTGGACCATCGGGTACGGTCACTTGCCCCTGGCTGTCAATAGAGTCCAGTTCGTCTTGATAACCACATGCATAACAGGGAGGTAAAATATTTTTTAATTTTGGTCCCACTTCGGCTAATTCATAAAAATTAGTATTGCGAATAGAGGCCATTAACTGACGATGTGCGGGGCCAGGCGCGTGAATTTCCACATCCAATCCCAGTGCTTCGGCCATATGTGCGGTTTTCAGCGCACCGGTAATCCCCATGTCATATTCGGGATCGACGCGAACAAAATCCGTCCCGCCCGCCAGGATAAAATCGCATTTGGCTTCCAGCCCCCTGACATGCTCGGTAATAAGCAAAGGTGTTTTAAGTAAACTTCTTAGTTTTTTATGAGAAAATGCGGAGATTGAGTTATCCCGATAAGGATCTTCATACCAGAAAAAGTTGGCATCATCACAGGCATGTCCAACATATAAAGCATCGGCAAATGTTTTAAGATCAGAGGCGGCATCATACATCAACTTCATTTTATCGCCGACAGTATTACCTAACGCTCTAATTAAAGACGCTTCGCGCTGTGGGTCGCCGTCAAACCAGCCGTGATGTTTAAATGCGCGATAGCCCATGTCATAACATGCTGCGGCAAAATCAGTAAACGCTTCAACGCTATCAAACATGCCCTCATCGCCATGATAGGTGCTGGCATAGGCAGGCAGTTTATTGCGATATTGCCCAACCATACGTGAAATAGATTTTCCGCATTGTTTGCCGGCAAGATCCCACAACACGATATCCACCGGACCTTGTCCCATATGATCCATATGACAAAGACGACGGTTCCATTGTGTATAAAACGCTTCCCGCTTATCTGAGTCACGCCCCGGCAAGTCACTGGCGAGCATCAATGTTTGTGCCAAAGCCGGTTTGGTGGCCCCCCAAAGCGCCACGTATTCACCGCGTGATCCGTCATCACAGTCAACCACCAGTGCATATTTTGACAAACTAAGGGTTGATCCTTTTACGTAGCCGACGTGATTATGCGCATTTTTGAAAGCGGCGCCCATATCTTTCACATCATAGCTAAATTCAATGACTTCGACCCGATTAATAATTGGCATTAAGGACTCCTTGGCAGAAATTTATTACAGTTAAGGATGTTAACAAGAAATTTAATTTCAGTATTTCATCCAGCATGATTAGGTGCTGCCAGCCTGTCTAATTTACTTGTTGTCATAATTGATACTTTAAATGGAATGAAAAATTTTTTTTAATGTGATTAGTGTCACTATTTTTAAATGTATTTGTTATTTTGGTTAATTATATCAATGCATTAGTTGTTAAAAAATGCGTCTGAAGCATTGATACCAACTCTGTAACATAGCAATTTATTTTGACCAAAATCACACTCCCATCGAGCAAGATTGCAAAAAAAAATGCTTTGACCTAGTTTGACTTGATGTGTCCAGGTAGGGATTCTGTATGGAATAAATCATGCTTAATGTAAATCAACTACGCTGTTTTGTTGCAGTAGCTACGGAATTGAATTTTCGACGGGCAGCTATATCGCTTAATATGAGTCAGCCGCCGTTAACGAGACAAATCCAGTTACTTGAATTCCAACTGAATGTAAAACTTATCGACCGAAGTACACGTTCTGTTTCCTTAACCTCGGCTGGAAAAGCATTTTATCGGGAAGCCAGAAAATTACTGGAACATATACATCAGGTTGAACAATTCACCAATAAGATGGCTAATGGTGAAGAAGGATCGGTCTCATTGGGATTTGTGGCTAATGCTTTTTATCAATTTCTACCTAAAATCCTCGCTATGCTTAAAAAGGAATATCCTTTCATAAAAATATCTTTGCATCAATTGTCGACTTATGAGCTGATAGAATCTGTTTATATGCAGCAAAATGATTTAGGTATTTCAAGAATTGTTCCAACACGAGCTAATATAGATAGCCGTATTTGTATTAATGAACCATTTATTGTTGCAATACCTAAGAATCATGCATTAGCATCACAAGCTGTGATAAAGCTGGAGGATCTTGATAATCAATCTTTTATCATGTATTCAGCGTCCTGGAAGCCTTTTTATAATTTATTGAAAGAGGCCTTTTATACAGCGGATGTTAAACCTAATTTTGTGCTTTATGAAAGCAGTACAGTGAATATTCTTTCTCTGGTTAATGTTAACTTTGGTATAGCTCTGGTACCACAAAGCGCTGCCACATTTAGACTGGATAATGTTGTTTATCGACCATTGGACCCCGCTCATTTGTTGCACAATGTCTTATATTTTATTTGGCGGAAGGATAATAATAATGAGGCTTTTAAACATATTCTAAGTAAAATCCTGGCTCAAAGCCTTCAGGTCGACAATTCTGCCCAGTCAGGCTTTATCGTGAGAAGCGGCTGAATGTTTCAGGGTATCATGTACCAGATAGCCTTTTAACGTTATTACCTGACAGAGTATTCGTTTTATATTCAGCACTGCCACACAATATTTATTAACATTTTGATATTAATGGTTATTTCTACTACCACTGACTGCGTCTACGCGAAAGAATGCACTCTGACTGCTTTTAAGCACCATACCAGCGTTAAATTGCTAATCCTAATAACGCTAAACTTTTTCCCGACTATGTTGACCGCCAGGAAAGGCGCTGACCGTGCTCATAAAGTGCTTAACTTTATTTAAGCAATTATCACATGGAACGGCAATGATGAGCCGATGTGGTATTTTTCTGGCGCGTCATTGTCTGAGGGCAGGATCTTGCTGGGGCATGTTTTGATGTCCTCTGAATCCATTTTTAGGGTGGATGTTTTTTATTTGTTATAAATTCCTGTGCAACAACATGAATAAAATTTTAAATTTGCTTTGTTGTCACAATATTTATTTTTTATTTTCTGCCCCTGCATTACAGTGCGCTGCCGGAACAGAAGGTTAATGTTAAAATATTACGTGCGCTGTTATCTGCCGGTATAACAACACGTCGGATGAAAAAGAAAGAGGCAGGGTAATGGGTATTCTCTCGTGGATTGTTTTTGGTTTTGTTGCTGGTATTTTGGCGAAATGGATCATGCCAGGCAAAGGGGAAGAAGGTTTTATCATGACGGTGGTTGTGGGGATTGTCGGTGCGCTGATTGGTGGTTTTATCAGTACCCGTCTGGGGCTGGGCAGCATTACTGGTTTTGATTTCCGCAGTTTTGGCATTGCCGTTGTTGGCGCATTGATTGTGATCTGTATTCATCGAAAAATTAAAAGTTAAGGCATTTAGATTATTATGGGAATTATAGGTGATTTAGTTGGGAAAGTATTAACCGGAGATGGTCAGCAAGCTGATGAAATAAATTCGGTGATAAGTTGGGTTGATCAACAAGGCGGTTTGGCGGCCATTCTGGCGAAATTACAGCAGGGTGAAGTGGGCGAGGTAGTGAAATCCTGGCTCAGTTCTGGCGACAACCTGCATCTGAGTGGTGAAAAGGTGACTCAGGTGTTGGGCAGCGAATCTGTGGGCCAGCTTGCGAATAAGCTGGGCATCGATCTCTCGCAGGCTTCCAGCCTGCTGGCTAAATATCTGCCGCTGCTGACCGATAAGGCTTCTCCTGATGGCGAGTTGCAGCAGGACGTGCTGTCCGGCATGCTTGGTAAGCTCCTCGGGTAATGTTTTCCGCCTCCGGTACGGCCGGAGGCACGCTCTCACTTCTTGCTTCTACCACTGATCGCCGCCACGCGATAGAATGCCCTCTGTCGACCTGTGGAATACCTCTGTTTTGCCTTGTTGCCGCGAGCTTCCAAGTCGGGCAGCAGGAACAACCAGGGCGTGTTATGATGGATATCCGATTTAAATCAAGAGGTTGAAGATTAGATGCGAATATTGCTGAGTAACGATGACGGCATTCATGCGCCGGGCATTCAGGTGCTGGCTGAGGCGTTGCGCGAATTTGCTGAGGTGCAGGTCGTGGCTCCCGATCGCAATCGAAGCGGCGCATCTAACTCACTGACGCTGGAAACGCCCCTTCGCACCTTCAGCTATCCCAATGGCGATATCGCCGTGCAGATGGGGACACCGACCGATTGTGTCTATCTCGGGGTGAACTCCCTGATGCATCCGAAACCGGATATCGTGGTCTCCGGTATCAATGCCGGGCCAAACCTGGGCGATGACGTGATTTACTCCGGGACAGTAGCGGCCGCGATGGAAGGGCGTCACCTCGGGTTACCCGCGCTGGCCGTCTCTCTGGATGGTCATCAGCATTATGATACTGCCGCCGCGGTGACCTGCTCAATTTTGCGGGCGCTGCTGCGTGAGCCGCTTCGTACCGGGCGCATTCTTAATATCAATGTTCCCGATTTGCCGCTTTCTGAAATCAAAGGTATCCGCGTGACCCGCTGCGGCAGCCGCCATCCAAGCGATCAGGTGATCCCGCAGAAGGATCCCCGGGGCAATACGATGTACTGGATTGGACCTCCGGGCGAGAAATTTGATTCGGGGCAGGGCACTGATTTTGCCGCCGTCGATGAAGGGTATGTCTCGGTCACCGCGCTGCATGTGGACTTAACCGCCCACGGAGCGCAGGACGTGGTGGCTTGCTGGCTGGAGAACGCGGAGGTCAGCCGCGAATGGTGATCCGGCGCATTGATACGCTTCTGGCGCAGCTGCGCCAGCAGGGCATTGACGACGAGCGGCTGCTGAAAGCGATTGAGGATGTGCCGCGGGAGCGTTTTGTCGACGAAGCGTTTGAGCATAAAGCCTGGGAGAACACGGCGCTGCCCATCGGCTCCGGCCAGACCATTTCGCAACCCTATATGGTGGCAAAAATGACCTCGCTGCTGGGGTTAACGCCCATTTCCAGAGTGCTAGAGATCGGCACCGGTTCGGGCTATCAGACCGCCATCCTGGCTCACCTCGTGGAACACGTCTATTCTGTTGAGCGGATCAAAGGATTACAGTGGCAGGCCAAGCGCCGCCTGAAGCAGCTCGATCTGCACAACGTCTCCACCCGCCATGGCGATGGCTGGCAGGGCTGGCCAGCCCGCGGGCCTTTTGATGCGATTATCGTCACGGCTGCTCCGCCGGAAATCCCGGTTGAACTGATGTCCCAGCTGGATGAAGGCGGGATCCTGGTATTGCCGGTGGGAGAAGAACTGCAGCAGCTGAAGCGGATTACCCGCAAAGCGGGAGAGTTTGTGGTTGAGACCATCGAACAGGTCCGCTTTGTGCCGCTGGTGAAGGGCGATCTGGCCTGACAGCCGTACGCAATTGTATACATCTGCGAATTGGCACGCGGACAGCGATATTGTTACTATCTCATAAATTTAGATTTTATTACTGCCGGTACCGGGCTTTGGGCCATGAGCATCCGGCAGTTGACACTGTTTTGCCGTAACGGGGGATATAAATGAGCACGGGAAGCCCAGGATTTAAATTGCGCCGTATTGCGGCCGTTTCACTTGTCGGTTTTTGGTTGGCTGGCTGTTCCAGCGATAACACACAAGCCCCTATCAGCTCCGTTGGCGGCGGCAATGGCTCCGGCATGAGCAGCAGTTCCGGCAATTCAGGCATGCTGAACAATTCCGGTGCCAGCAGCAATGCCGGTAACGGCAGCGGCGGTCTGATCAATCCTCCCCGCTCTATCGAAGCTAACCAGCCCGGCACCATTAACTCTCCGGTAACAGCTCCAGCGGCCAGCGCTGAAAACAGCAACGTTGTAACCCAAAATGGACATATAGTTTACAATCGCTCGTATGGGAATATTCCTAAAGGAAGCTACAGCGGACAGACTTATACCGTCAAACGCGGCGATACTTTGTTCTATATTGCGTGGATTACCGGCAATGATTTCCGCGATTTAGCTCAGCGAAATAACGTGCCTGCGCCGTACAGCCTTAACGTGGGCCAGCAGTTGCAGGTTAGTAACAGCTCCGGTCAAACTTTAACCGGTGGCAATGCTATCACGGCAGCGGACGATCAGGCTGGTGGCGTGGTGGCTAAGACAACTACTGGAACGATTAAAGGCGCAACGGTTGCACAACAGCCAGTTATTACGTATTCTGAGGATTCAGGTGAACCAAGTGAGGGTAAAATGTTACCTTCATCCGGCACAAATACTGTTGCAACGACAACAGCGCCGGTTACCGCTCCGACCGTCAGCAGCACAACCAACAGCACTACCCCAGTGGGAAGTTGGCGTTGGCCTACCGACGGTAAGATCATTGATAACTTCTCTGCTTCCGAAGGGGGCAACAAAGGTATCGATATCGCGGGATCGCGAGGACAACCCGTCGTCTCAACCGCCGCAGGGCGCGTTGTGTATGCCGGTAATGCTCTGCGCGGTTACGGTAATCTGATAATCATCAAACATAATGATGATTACCTGAGTGCATATGCCCATAACGATACAATGCTGGTCCGCGAGCAGCAGGAAGTTAAAGCGGGTCAGAAGATTGCGACCATGGGCAGTACCGGTACCAGTTCGGTTAGATTGCATTTTGAAATTCGTTACAAGGGGAAATCCGTAAACCCGTTGCGTTATTTGCCGCAGCGATAAACCGGCAGAACCTTGCTGTTCTGCCCCGTAATCACGGGTAGGAGCCGCTTATGAGCCAGAATACGCTAAAAGTCAATGAGTTACAGGAAGATGCGGAATTCGACGAGAACGGAGCTGAAGTTTTTGATGAGAAGGCTCTTGTCGGAAACGAACCTGCTGATAACGACATAGCTGAGGAAGAGCTGTTATCCCAGGGCGCAACACAACGTGTCCTGGATGCGACGCAGCTCTACCTGGGAGAGATTGGTTATTCTCCGCTTCTTACGGCTGAGGAAGAGGTCTTCTTTGCTCGTCGGGCTTTAAGGGGGGATGTCCCTTCTCGCCGCCGCATGATTGAAAGTAACCTGCGCCTGGTAGTGAAAATTGCTCGTCGTTACAGCAATCGTGGTCTGGCTTTGCTGGATCTGATTGAGGAAGGTAACCTCGGGTTGATTCGTGCCGTTGAAAAATTTGACCCGGAAAGAGGGTTCCGCTTCTCAACTTACGCTACCTGGTGGATCCGACAGACCATTGAACGGGCAATCATGAACCAGACCCGGACAATTCGTCTGCCAATCCATATTGTAAAAGAGCTGAACGTCTATCTGCGCACCGCGCGTGAACTGGCCCACAAGCTGGATCATGAGCCAAGTGCCGAAGAGATTGCCGAGCAGCTGGATAAACCTGTTGATGACGTCAGCCGGATGCTGCGCCTCAACGAACGCATTACATCTGTAGACACGCCATTAGGCGGTGATTCTGAGAAAGCGCTGCTGGATATTCTGGCCGATGAGAAAGACAACGGTCCGGAAGATACCACTCAGGACGATGACATGAAGCAGAGCATCGTCAAATGGCTGTTCGAACTGAACGCCAAACAGCGTGAAGTACTGGCGCGTCGTTTCGGCCTGTTAGGCTATGAAGCGGCCACACTGGAAGATGTGGGTCGCGAAATTGGCCTGACCCGTGAACGTGTCCGCCAGATTCAGGTTGAAGGTCTTCGTCGTCTGCGTGAAATTCTGCAGGCTCAGGGACTGAATATTGAAGCATTGTTCCGCGAGTAATAATGCGCTACTGATGTGAATGCAAAAAAAGCGGTGGTTATCAAACCACCGCTTTTTTATTGCCTGTCGATCAGACGATATCCTTGATCTTGTCCTTGGCGTCGGACTTCACGTCCTGCATGGCATAGGTGTCCATCACCGCGCCTTTGTACGCGCTCATCAGCATCTGCACCGGGCTGAGTTTGCCCTTTATCAGACCTTCCGCCACGCCTTTCAGAGCATCAAACGCCGTCTTCACGCCGCCGACAATCCCGCCCTTAATCACTTCCCACGGATTAGTACTTTCTGATTTACCCATGCCGGTCAGCACGTTGCTCAGGCCCGGAATAAAGGCCAGCGCTCTGCCCAGCTTAAGACAGATCCCCTGGAAGCCGCTTTTATTCGTGCCGTTCAGATTAACCATCTCATCGCTGGTCTGGGTCAGCCTGCCGTCTTTCGGGAACATCTTGTCCAGCCCCTGTTCGGCAACGTCTTTCACAATGGCGGCTTCAGTGCCGTGACGGGCATCGCCGTCTTTGGTCAGTCCTTCGATTTTTCCATTGGTGGAGATATCACCACGGTCTCCGCCTTCACGGTTATCCAGTGCCTTAACGTTATTAAGGAAGTAGGACATATTTTTGGCAGCCAGCGCGCGGCTTTTTTCATCCGGGTTGTTCGACGTCCAGTCACCAAACTGCTTTTTCAGCTCGTCCTGCTTGATGTCTTTCTGGTTGCCCAGATTCTTCAGCACCGGGTTGTCATTGATGATCTGATCGGCAGTACGGCTGTCGCCATCCATATTTTTGAACAGCGTATCGCTGGAGGGCGGCACGCTGGTGTCCTTCTCATCCTTTGGCATCGGCTGGCCGCTGGCGGTGGTATCGCCGGTGGTGGCTCCGCTTCCTGCGATATCCGCCGTGCCGGAGGCGGCAGAAGTGCCGAGCGCTCCCAGAAGATCTTTCAGCTGCGACAGGGCATTGCTAAGCTGAGAATCCGTTGAGCTGCTGTTACCGGAGGACTGCTGACTCTCCTGGCTCTGCTTTATCAGCTTAGTGATGCTGTCGAGCAGCATCTGCAGCTGGGACAGGGTGCTGCTGCCGTTGCTGCCTGACGTGGTAGACGTGCCGTCTGACGTGCTGCTGTCAGAGGAGGAAGCTTGTAATTGATCCTTCAGCTTTTTAAGTTCGTCCTGACCTTGTTTAATCAGTGAGTCGATCACGGATTTGTAATCGGAACTCAGCGAAGAGGTCGACGTTTTTTCGCTGGTGGTACCGGCCGCGCCGCCGTACTGCAGCACGCCGGACTTAGCGGCAGCAGCACTGGTTCCGCTTTCATTGCTTTTCCCATCCTGCCTGACGCCAAAGCGTGAGGCGAACTGGGCGCTCTGGCTCGCTGCTTGATTCATTATCCCACCGGGATTCACTCTCATATTCATGACAATCTCCACTGGACCAGGTTAACAGACACGGATAAAACGGTCGCACGCTGGTCGGCAATGGTGACCGACAGCGCAACCGGACTGAACGCTTTATCTCAGTCATTACGTGGCTGGCCGGGGAGAATGGTTCCATCAACGGGAAAGCGGCCTGCGTGATGAGCGCAGGCCTGGTTAAGCAACGGTTTACGGTCAGACCAGCGACTTGAGGCGGTAAATCCACTCCAGCGCCTGACGCGGTGAGAGAGAATCAGGATCCAGCGCTTCCAGAGCTTCAACGGCTGGCGACGTATCTTCTGCCAGCAGGGGCAGCTGTGGCCCATCCGCTTTGGTGGCCGCGGCGTTGCCCGAGACGGTTTCCAGCTCTTTCAGCTTCTGTCGTGCCCGCCTGATCACCTCTTTCGGCACGCCAGCCAGCGCCGCGACGGCCAGACCGTAACTCTTGCTGGCTGCGCCTTCCTGCACGCTGTGCATAAAGGCGATGGTGTCGCCGTGCTCAATTGCATCCAGATGCACGTTCGCCACGCCTTCCATTTTCTCCGGCAGGGTGGTCAGCTCGAAGTAGTGGGTGGCAAACAGCGTCATCGCTTTGATGCGGTTCGCCAGGCTCTCCGCGCAGGCCCAGGCCAGCGACAGGCCGTCATAAGTTGAGGTTCCACGGCCAATTTCATCCATCAGCACCAGGCTGTATTCGGTGGCGTTATGCAGAATATTGGCGGTTTCGGTCATCTCCACCATAAAGGTTGAGCGGCCGGAAGCCAGATCGTCCGCTGCGCCAACGCGGGTAAAGATGCGATCCACCGGACCAATCACCGCTTCATCCGCCGGCACATAGCTGCCGATATAAGCCATCAGCGTAATCAGTGCGGCCTGACGCATATAGGTACTTTTACCGCCCATGTTCGGCCCGGTGATCACCAGCATCCGCCGCTGCGGAGACAGCGACAGCGGGTTGGCGATAAACGGCTCTTTCAGCACCTGTTCAACCACCGGATGGCGGCCGCCGGTCAGCTTAATGCCCGGTTTGTCGCTCAGGGTCGGGCAGTTGTAGTTCAGCGTCCACGCACGCTCTGCCAGATTCGACAGTACGTCCAGTTCGGCCAGCGATGCCGCGCTGAGTTGCAGGGCTTCCAGATGGGGCAGCAGCAGATCGAACAGCTCTTCATACATCGCCTTTTCCAGCGCCAGCGCTTTGCCCTTCGAGGTAAGCACTTTGTCTTCGTACTCTTTCAGCTCCGGAATGATGTAGCGTTCGGCATTTTTCAGCGTCTGACGGCGGACGTAGTGGATTGGCACCTGATGGCTTTGCCCCCGGCTGACCTGAATGTAATAGCCATGTATCGCATTGAAGCCGACCTTCAGCGTATCAAGCCCCAGCTTTTCACGCTCGCGGATCTCCAGACGGTCAAGGTAATCCGTTGCGCCATCGGCCAGCGCGCGCCACTCGTCCAGCTCTTCGTTGTAGCCGGGCGCAATCACGCCGCCGTCACGCACCAGCACTGGAGGCGTTTCGACAATTGCCCGTTCCAGCAACTCGCGCAGTTCTTCGAACTGGCCCATCTGCTGACGCAGCGTTTGCAGGTGCGGCGTGGTGTTATCCACCAGCAAGGCATCCAGCTGTGGCAACTGCTGGAAAGCGTGGCGCATTCTCGCCAGGTCACGTGGCCGGGCAGTGCGCAATGCCAGCCTTGCCAGGATACGTTCCAGATCGCCGACCTGACGCAGCAGGGGGCTGATTTCGGCTGAGAAATCCTGCAGCGAGCCGATGCTCTGTTGACGGTTTACAATGGTTGCTGCATCACGCACGGGCATATGCAGCCAGCGCTTGAGCATACGGCTGCCCATCGGCGTGACGGTTTTATCCAGCACCGAGGCGAGGGTGTTTTCAATACCCCCGGCCAGATTCTGGGTGATCTCCAGATTACGGCGGGTGGCGGCATCCATAATGATGCCGTCCTGCTGGCGCTCCATGGTCAGCGAACGGATATGCGGCAGGGAAGTGCGCTGCGTATCTTTGACATACTGCAGCAGGCAGCCTGCCGCACGCAGCGCCAGTTGGGCCTGCTCCACGCCAAAGCCGCTGAGATCGCGGGTACCAAATTGCAGATTCAGCTGCTGGCGGGCGGTATCCACTTCAAATTCCCACAGCGGACGACGACGCAGCCCACGGCGGTTTTCAATCAGCGACATCGCCGCCAGGTCTTCAGAATAGAGCAGCTCCGCCGGATTAGTGCGCTGCAGCTCTGCCGCCATGGTATCCAGGTCGCCAGGTTCAGCCAGCCGGAAGCGGCCGGAACTGATATCCAGCGTGGCATAGCCAAAGCCGCGCGCACCCTGCCAGATAGCCGCCAGCAGGTTATCCTGGCGCTCCTGCAACAGGGCTTCATCACTGATGGTGCCGGGGGTGACGATACGGACGACTTTACGCTCTACCGGGCCTTTGCTGAGCGCCGGATCGCCAATCTGTTCACAGATCGCCACCGATTCCCCTAACTGCACCAGCTTGGCAAGATAGTTCTCCACCGCGTGATAAGGCACACCGGCCATCGGGATCGGCTCACCCGCTGAGGCACCGCGTTTGGTCAGCGAGATTTCCAGCAGTTGGGAGGCGCGCTTCGCATCGTCATAAAACAGCTCGTAGAAATCCCCCATACGATAGAACAACAGGATTTCCGGGTGCTCCGACTTCAGACGAAGGTACTGCTGCATCATCGGAGTATGGGTGGAAAAGTCCTTGTCTACAGACTCTTTCATATTGAATTTACTCATTTTTATGGCTTTAGAAGTACTCAAGTGGCCCCATTTGAAACCCTGATAAATCCATCTAAATCCGAAAATTTGTATGCCAGATGTATTCTAGCTACTATCGAGAATACAACATGGCTCTTCTGGTATACATGAGGCAACAACAGTGAAGATGACTCTGAATCAATCAATAATTATCAATAAGTTATCTATAGTAACCAAACCTGAGTTAGATTCAGACGGACGAGTTGTGTATGTGCCTAACATTTCTGGTAAGCCGTATCTTATCACTGACAGCCATCGTGATTCACCCGTTGGCTTTGGTGTTAAGATCAGTGCCACAAAGAAGACCTATATCATCCAGAGAAGAGTTTCGGGAGGAGACAGAAGTCCTTCAGAAGGAAAGTCACCTTCGCAGGTCATTAGAGCGACAATAGGTAATGTATCGGATTTCGCTTCGATTGATCAGGCTCGTGAGGTTGCGAGAACCTATGCACAATCGATGAAATCCACTAAAAGAAATCCAAATGCAGTTAAGCGAGAGGCTGATAGCGCTGAACTGACCCTAAGTGAGATTTTTGCCCAATACCGAAAGCATCTTCTTGGACGAAGCAAACCAGCAAAACCTAATTCAATCCGGGTATTGGATAAAGCGGAACAAAAGCTTAAAGATTGGGAGAGGTATAGGGTCCGTGACCTCACAGGAAGCATCATACTTAAGAAGTTTGATGAGATAGCCTCAAAAACCAGAACGACGGCCGAGCAGACTTTTAGATGGGCAAATGTGGCAGTTCAACATTCTATCGATGTAGAGGCGATGAATGCACAAAGCCAGCAACGACTGCCTGTTCTCACTTACAACCCATTCACTGTGCTCAGAGTGCAAAAGAAATATCGTAGTCGCTCTGAACTGGAAGAAAGCTATCAGTCAAAAGGTGTGAGAAATCCGCTTTCAGCAAAAGATACATTGGGTAAGTTTCTGGATGCACTGAACAACAAGAGAAGCTTTAACCGCCTTGGTTGCGATTATCTACTGCTAACGGTGTTACTGGGAGCGAGAAAGGAAGAAACGGCTTCTCTATGCTGGAGAGATGAGCTATCAGTTGAAGAAGCAAAGACTGCGAGCTATGTAGATTTAACTAACAGAAAAATTTTTTTCTTTGATACCAAGAACAGGACGAACCATGAGCTTCCCATCTGTGATGCTGTAAAATGTTTGTTAGAGCAAAGAAGGGATATCGTTTTTGATAAGGAAGTAAAAGCGAGTCGCAGAAAATGGGTGTTTCCAGCTGGATTTGACCCTATATATCCAGACGTCTTTTCTCTCTTACGGTTGCGATAACTTCCTGCGTATATATTCCCGTG
>NZ_JBYUWC010000029.1:0-34298 GCF_058137865.1 Erwinia sp. 009765445 | reverse complement strand
GGCGGCGTCAGTCCGGAGGCCTTTGAACTGGCCTCGTCGTGAGGACAGGAAATGTCTACGGTTGTGGGGTCAGTCCATATTGCTCAGGTGTTTCCCCAATTAAAGCATCAGGGCGATAAATAAGTTTCAGTCGTGAGCGCACGGCTATCTGCAATGTATTATTGTCCGTGTCCGGCTTTGAAGGAATAGACTTTATGTTCAGCCAAAACAATGTTTCTTTATCCTGTGGCAGAGCATTTGTTGCTTTTATGATGCGTAACAGATTTTTTTGTTTGCTGTCGAGACGGAACAGAGGAGGCGTGACAATAAAAGGGGCATTGTCTTTAATCATTTTCCCGGATGCATCTTCCACCCATGACTGCATCAGGTAGGGATAAGCATCGGGGTTTTCAACACTGATGGACTTTTCTTTTTTATTGCCATCATAGATCATGCGACTGGCACCAATCACCACACCAGCATTCACGCTGAAGACGGTAAAAAAAAGCACGAACAGAAAGGGGATGTTGAACTTGCGCATTCTCGAACCTTTTGCTGGCTGAAAGAACACCACCCAGAAGCGGGTGGTGTCTGATTTCAGCTATTAATAGTTAACAGTGAAAGTTGCTACAGAGTTTGCCGGACCGGCAGTCACGGTTGCTGCTTTCTGGATATAACGCGCATAGAAGTCAAGAACATTGGTGGTGTCACCGCTGGTCAGGGTATATGGCGCAGAAGCAGTAAACAGTGGCAGAATGCCGGAAGCGTCAGACAGCTGGATACCCACACCGGTAGCCACGCCAGTTTCCTGGGTCAGGGCCAGCACAGTGTTGTCACCTGCGTAAGCAGTACCATCAAATTTCACGGTTGCTGTGGTAACAGTTTCCGGGCAGTTTTTCAGTGAAATGTTGAATTTGGTGGCGCTTGCGCTACCGCCAGCAGTAGAGCCCACACCACTGAAGGCTGTTTTATTAACGTCGCCCATCAGCACATCCATGGTGGTTGCGCCATTACCGTCCAGATCAACAGTACAGGCTGAATCAATGATGTTGCCTTGAAAGTTGATGGTACCGTCAGCAGCAAAGGCAGCCGTTGAAGAAAGGGCTGCCATCAGAGCAACGCTGGTCAGAGTGGAAACGATATATTTCATGCTTCTATCCTTTGAAGTTTTGTATAAACAAAGTCACCGACAAGAGTGATTTTGCTATCCGTGTCGTTACAAATATCCTTTCAGGCACAAGTACCGACTTAATGCCCGTTTTTTCCTGCAGACGAATCCCGTTGCAGTGAAATAACCTTAAGTGCTGTGAGGCAAAAAGTGCTTATCAACTTTGTCTTAACTCAAACTATTCACAGGGTGATGGAAACAGGAGAGCTGTGATTTCTTTTAGTGAGGCGATGTTTAAGAGGGGAGGATATCTGTGAAATGGGGTGGCTGAGTATGAATGCGGAACTTTATGGGGCCCATAAAAAAGGCTCAGAGTTGAGCCTTAAGAGACAGATTATGACCGTCAGGAATGAAGCTTTTGTTGAGGGGCTGCTTCCAAATTATTCTTCTCTGCATCGAAGGTACAACTGTTTCTTTCCGGTGGTTTTTCTGCAGATGATTTCTCTAAATTGGCAATGAGATAGTCATTGAGCAGCAGGATCGTGGTTGAAAAGATGATGGTCATGATAATCATCTGGTAGGGCTGCAGACCCTTTTGTTTCTGCTGGCATCTCTGCCCATGCTCCGGGCCTTCACCTCCTGGCTCCGTTTTTTCTGTGACAGCATCAGCCACGTCTGTCTGGGGAATTGCCAGTCCTGCCGGTGCCGAAGCGGCCTTGCCAGCGCTGTCATTCACGCTTTGTTCCCGAATGTCGATTTCTGGATGTAAAGTCAGTCCCCGATGAGGAATGGTCACGATAATATCGTCACCTAAGCCTGCTTTTCTCAGTGTCCGTCGCAGAATTGATATGTTTTGGTAGTAGGTGTTTTGTGAAACAAATACTCCATTCTCAGTCCAGACATGTTTAAGAAATTCATCCCGCGTAACGACTTTCCCTCTGTTTTCAATCAATAACATCAGACACCGGCTGGCCGGAACATTGATATTAAATTCTTGGGGGGCGAAATCTTTCTTAATACTGAAAATTTTGTGAGCTTGCGGGTTAAAAATAGTATCTTCATTTATTATGAATACTAAATCTGGCTTACGACTGTCGCTGTTATTTTCCATGACTACCTCTGAAGGCATCTGTTTTCATCAGTGCCTGAAATCCTTTTCTGGTTATATTTTATTTAAAATGATTGAACCCCTTTTACTTCGCCATGCTTGTTTCGATGGCACTGAATTGAGTGGAGAAGTTACAATTTTTATAGAAGAGAGTGTGTGAAGTCCAGAATCTGTCATCTGATTTTTGTCATGGCCAGTGAAATTTGTGAATTGATCATACTATATGAATAAAATTCATTATTTAGCGTGATTATTTTACTGTTAACAGCAGTTATTCAGAGCGCACAAAGTCGTTCCTTAATCTTTAAAGCTGCGATGTTCCATCAGATTATTATTATTTTGAAAGGTGGAGGTTTAGATATAATTTCATGAAAATAAAAGATTTTATGTGCATTTCATGCTCATTCTTAAAAAAATTCACACGTTATAAAGCGTGTTAAGATTAGGGGCGCAAGATACAAGATAGATTACGATTGTCAAGATTAAGAGATATTGATAAACAGACTCTTATTGGAAGCAATGTTCCAGATTGGCTGGGAAGGGCTGATATCACTGGCGGCAGCACATTGGCCTCCGCAAAAAATATTTGATACGGGAGTCGCAGACTGAACCCGGAGTTCACGCTTTGATTAATGATCGCCAGAACATCATGTTTTAATGCCACCCGTTGCTTTACCGATAGATTTTAAAGTCCGCAGCACCCGAAGATGCTGCGTTTAACACTATCCTGCGACGGTAAACAGCTCTTTCGGGATTTGTTTGATCTCACCTTTATCCAGCTGGATGATCCGGTTAGCGCTCATAATGGTTTCCGGGCGATGCGCGATAATGATGCGGGTGACATTCATTCCGGCAATGGCGCTGTTAATGGCGCTCTCCCTGGCCACATCCAGGTGGCTGGTTGCCTCATCCAGGATCAATAATTGTGGCTGGCGGTACAGCGCCCTTGCGAGCAACACGCGCTGAATTTGCCCGCCGGACAATGAGGAGCCCATATCTCCCACCAGGCTGTTGTAGCCCATTGGCATGGCGATGATATCTTCATGGATACGGGCCATCTGGGCGACCTGCATCGCCCGTTCTTCATCATAAACCGGATCGAAAAAGCAGATGTTATCCATGATCGATCCCGCAAACAGAATGTCATCCTGCATCACGCTACCGATACGATTACGGTAATACTTCATCCCCAGTTTGGTGATGTCCACGCCGTTGATACAGATCTCGCCGGCCTCTGGCCTCAGCAGTCCCAGCAGCAGTTTAGCCAGTGTGGTTTTCCCCTGGCCGGACGGTCCGACGATGGCAACGGATTCTCCGGGCTGAATGGTAAAGCTGGTGTTTTTCAGGATAAACGGCTCGGTTTCTGAATAGCGGAAGTCGAGATTGTTGATTTCCACCGAGCAGGCTGCGGTTTGCTCGGGTAGCTTAATGAGGTTTTCGGTGTTCTCTTCCGTTTCAGTCAGCACAATATCGGCCAGACGCTCGCCATGCAGTCGTAACATCGTGAAGTCGATGATCGCATTGACCAGCCCGGTTATACGGGAAATAAACTGATCGGAAAAGCTGATATAGGCCACCAGCATCCCGCCGGAAAAGTTGCCGTCCAGTACCTGAATGGCTGCCAGCCAGATCAGCACGATCCGGCTGATTCCGGAGGTGAGTCCCTGAAGAACGCTGAACAGGATCGTCAACCGCTGGATCTGGATCCCTTTGTTGGTTACCTGGACCAGCTCGCTGGCATAGCTGGAGACGCGGATCTCCTCTTTGTTATTCAGTTTCACCGCCTGCATGCCACGGATGGACTCCAGCAGCTGGGACTGTGCTTTGGCTGAGGCAATCAGCTGATCTTCGTTTGCCTGGCGGAAAGGCCGGAAGGAAGCGGCGCGCAGTATAGTGTAAATGGCCACGGTGGCGAGGACAATCCAGGTCAGAGTCATGTTATAGCTGAACAGGACAATCAGCGTGATCACCGCCATCACGCCATCCAGGATGGAACTGATAAAGCGGGTGGTCAGTGTGTTCTGGATGGTGGAGATGGAGCCAAAGCGCGACACAATGTCGCCAATGTGCCTCTCCTGGAACCAGGTCATTGGCAGCCCGAGCAAATGCGTGCAGATGTTGGTCGACCACTGCACGCTCAGCAGGCTGGAGAACCAGGTGGTCACCCAGGATCGCAGCGCGGAGATCACGGTTTGCAACAGGATCACGCAGATAAAGGCGCAGCCCAGCAGGGTCAGTAAGTCGCGGTCGGCGGAAACCAGCACCTGGTCCATCACCCACTGCATATAGAAAGGTGACAGCAGGCCAAACACCTCAAGCGCTACCGACAACGCCATTATCTGCAGGAAAGCCGATCCGATCCCGGAGACATTGCCGATCAATTTCAGCAGCGACAGCTGGGTTTTTTCATTCTTTTTGACGAAATTACAGTTAGGGTAGAGTTCTAACGCTACGCCGGTAAAGGAGTCTGAAACTTCGTCCAGCGGGATTTCACATTTTCCTCGCGCCGGATCGTGCAGGGTGATCTTGTTTTTAGAAACGCTCTTCAGGACGACAAAATGATTCATGTCCCAGTGAAGGATGCAGGGGAGATGTAACTTATCTAATTCATCCAGTTCGAGCCTCAGTGCCCGACCGGATAAGCCCATGCTGTTGGCGGTCTGGATAACATCAGCCAGAGTGGCACCCTTCAGTGAAGTCGGATGCGCCCGGCGCAGGGTGATCATATCCGTTTTATGGCCATGGAAGCCGGCGATCATACCGACACAGGTCAGTCCGCATTCCGCTGCCTGAGTCTGGTGTAATATCGGCAGGCTTTTCCGCCAGGAGAACTGAAGATCTTTCAGAATATTCATATTATTTAATAACCTGGTATAAAAAATTAAACAGACGTATGGCGTCCAAGCGCGTAAAGCGGTTCAAGTACCCACTGGTAAAGGCGGCGTCTGTCTATAATAAAATCGGCTTCCACAGTGCCACCGGGCTGCAATTTAAGGTCATTGCCGTAGGCGCTGATAAATTGTTTATCCAGATCAACTCTGACCTGATAAAAGGCTTCCTGGACCTGCATAGCTCCGGTGAGATGCGAGACTTCCTGCGGAGAAAGCGAGACGCGCGACACGTCGGAGACGGTGCCAAACTGCTGGCCGAATTTCTGATAGGGGAAGGCCTGATAGCGCAGGATCACGCGCTGACCGGGCTTGATAAATCCGATTGCCCGGCTGCTGACCATAATACGAGCCATCAGGCTGGCATTTTCCGGAAGAAGGGAAGCCACTGACTGTCCGGCGCTGACAATTTGCCCGGGTTTCACCAGCACCGAGCCGACGATGCCACCTTCCGGCGCTTCCAGTACGGCCGAACGGCGTGACTCGTTTTCTATCCGTGACTGGAGCACGGTGGAAAGCTGCCGCTCAAGATCATTTTGCTTATTGCGCGTGTTGACCGGCTGCTCGCGGATTTGTTGTAACGTCTGAGTCAGCTGCTGCTGAACGTCGGTGCGCTGGCGATCCACCTCCAGCAGGCGGGATTCCGCATCCAGCAGGGTCGACTGCTGTTGCTCAACCTGAGTATTGGAGGCATATCCTTTCTCCCGCATTAACAGCAGCTTATTAACCTGCCTGTTGGCAAGGCTGACCTGGGAGACCCGCTGCGAATACATCTGATTGAGCTGGTTAATCTGCTGTTGCAGCATTCTCTTTTTATCTGCCAGCCCTCTGACCGTCTCTTCATTAAGAGTCACCAGATTCTTAAGCTCGTTTTCCAGCCCGGCAATCTGCTGGTTCAGTTGCTCAGAGATCATGCTGCGGGTCTGGCCGTACTGGGTGGCAATCTCTGAAGATACGGTGGCAAGATGCTGCCCTTTTTTCACGCTCTGGCCTACTGTCATATTCAGGTCGAGCAGCGTTCCGCTGTTGACCGCCATGATATTCATCACGCCATTAACGGGAAGCAACGAACCGGACGCTGTTTCGCGTTTGGTATAGCTCCCGAAAATGCAGAACAGCACCACGATCAAAGTTACGATCATCACCAGCGCGATATTCAGCCAGCGGTAAGGGGGGCAATACAGAGCAACTTTTCCTACGGCTTTCGAACGATTAGCCTCTAACGCTTCATCCCTGAATAATTTGTCACTCATAAATTTATCTACCTTGATACTGCCTGCTGGCAGGCATAGTCATTCAATGTGGAGTAATCCAAATCGCCGGTTGCAGCGGCCAGTGCGATCTTCTGTTGAACAAAATTGTTTTCTGCTTCGGTAAGGTCTTGCCGTGATTTGTACAGGTCTTTCTCAGCATTAAATTGATCGAGCAGCGTTCTTAATCCCAGCTCTTTGCCATAGGCGGTGGAGGCGACTTTTTTCTGTGCGGAATCCACCGAACGCAGATAGGCATTAATTTTCGCCAGATTGTTGTTTACGCCGAGCCAGGAGGCTTTGGTATCCTGCACGACCTTGCGGCGCGTATCCTCCAGCAGTTCTCTGGCCTGATCGCGGCGGCTGACCGCCTCAAAACTTTGTGAGAGATATTTGCCTCCCGAGAAGATAGGGACGGTGACGTTAACCCCGACGTAGGTGTTTTTGGTTTTGGAGGTGGAACCGAAAACTTCATCCAGCACGTTGCCATTTTCCGCCCGGCTCCAGTTGGTGCCGTAATTAGCCTGCAGGGTCACCACGGGCAAATGAGCTGATGTTGCACTGATCATGTCTGCCCGGGACTCTTCCAGTTTGTGCGAGGCGGCGATGATGTTGAGGTTTTTTTGTGACGTGCGCATCACAACCTGCTGCATAGTTTCTTTTTGCGGATGAAAAAGACAGCTCAGATCCGCTTCCTGAATCTCTTCTGCCGGCAGTCCGGTTAAGCGGTTAAATTCGAGGCCCGCGTGGTTCAGGTCATCTTCAGCAGAGAGCATTTCTGCTCTGGCACGGTCAAAACTGGCCTGAGCATCATCCACGTCCAGCACGGTGCCTTCGCCAATCTGCTGGGCTTTTTGGGCTTTATGAAGTTGCACTTCATAGGCCTTCATCTCCTGCTGCAACGTCGCCAGTTGCTTGCGCGAAAAGATCACCGAGAACCAGGCTTTGCTGACATCCTGAATCAGCTTCTGCTGGGCCAGCATATAATTCGCATCGGCCAGGTCGGCCGCCGCATCGGCTCTTTTCCATGTGGCAAAGCGGGCGGGATCGAACAGAGGTTGCGAAAGGTTAAAGCTGTAGTTATGACGTTTGATACCGGCGGCATAAGAGGCATCGGGCTGATCCTGCTTGTAATAGCTTCCTGTTAGTGAAATTTCCGGCAGAAGTCCGGCGAATCCCTGGTAGCGTTTCTGCCCTTCAGCATCATGCAGGTTGCCTGCCGCGATAAATTCAGTATCGTAAAAACGCGCCGCAATAACGGATTGCTGCAAACTGACGGCATGCCCCTGAAAGCTATTGGCCAGTGAAGCCAGTATGATTAATATTAATTTATTTTTTTTCATGAAATTACAGCATTCCATTCAGGTATGCGTACTTCAATAACTCCGCATTACTTTTAATATCCAGCTTTTTCATTGCATTCTGTTTCTGCGTGGCAACAGTGCTGATGGCCCGGTTTTTCTTGGCTGCAATATCAGAAAGCGAATGGCCCTGAGCAATCAGAAAGACAACCTCCCACTCCTTAGACGTTAAAGCGATTTGATCCTGATTTTTAAGCTTGTCGTTGACGGCTTCTGTGAGGACTTTAGAGATGAATTGTTTTTCGGAATCTGAAATCAAATGGCCGATAGCTCTCTGAAGCTCATCAATGCTGTCATGGGTGCTGACTAAAGCATCGTATTGCTGTTGGATCACTTTTTTTATCAAGAGGGTGTTGGTATTTTGCATGAAAATCAATGTTTTGACATTGTTTTTTGCGCAAAGATTTTTTAACTTTTGCTGTTCACCTGAATCACAATTTTTGTAGAGGTAATTGTATTCAGTAAAGATGAGGTCGACGTTTCCTTTCCTGACCTCACTAAAGAGTTCCTGATGGTCTGAACAGGTTTTGATGGATATTACTTCTGTCGTAATCTTATTTTTCAGATATTCACATATCTCATTATCGAACATGTTGAAATTGTAATAAATGACAACATGGACAGGCTTTTTAATATCTTCCATTAAACTTTCCCATGATTATTCGTGCTAAACAGGGTTTTTTTCCCTAAAACTGACCGGTTTTTCCAGATGTAAAGAATCAAAAAAGTGGTGAGGGTATTCTTTCCCTCTGTTTTGATTAACCTAAAGGAATGTCCAGGCCGATCTTCTACCGGAGTATGATTATTGGAAAGCCAGACAGACTCTTTTGGTATGTGCCAATCGATTGTGCCAATCAGCTGATATCTTCAGACGATGGTTCCCTCCTGCAGTGAAGTCGAAAGTCCGTTTCAACGTGCAATATGATGCAGATTGTTGCGAAATAGTAAGTTTATAGATGAGATCCAGCGCGTCTCTCCTGAAATCATCGCTGTGAAGCGCATTCTTTCATCTGAATCTGTTCTTGGCAATACGCTGAACGATTTACTTCATTGAGTTATCTCCTGAGGTAATTCGCCGTTCATAGATGATTGTGATGTATTTAATATATATTATGGTTTTTAATTTTCCAATATCACTATCCTGAAGTGTTATTAGTTTAGTTATCTAGCAAAATTTTTAAAGTATTTATATGGGGTTTGTTGTTGCTTAAATGTATTTTTATTGTGATAAAATTTAGATGTGTGAGGTCATTTATAGGGCTAAAATGTGAATCGAACTGTGATTGGCGATGTGAATCAGACGAAAATTCTGCTTAAGGAGACTGCATTTTAAGAAGCCCTTAATCGCAATCAGTAAATTTTTGTTCTGAAAATCCGTTATCAAAAAGAGGTCGATTCATCAAGGGGCCTGTTCCCATTTTGTTAGTTAATGTCTCTGAAGCGGATGTCAGCAGTGTGAAAAACGGAGCAAGGTATTGTCATAAATTGTGGCCAAAATGCTGCATTCTCTGCGGCATTGCGGAGGTTTTGTCAGGGGGGGATTTAGACAGGGATTACTGATTTCGTTAACTATTTTTCCGTTAACATTGAGTGTAAATTTCCAGGGGTAAGTAATGTTTTTTCAGCCTGGATTATGTTTCATTGACCACAAAAATAAATAACATTAAGTGTAAAATGGAAGTATGAATTTTTTTCTGGAAAGAGGAATCCCGACGGAGAAATGGCATACTAAGGGTGAATTTGTTGATGTTCATCTCTTTTCTTTCTTCTAAAAGCAGAGAGGCACGGATGTTAATTGACATCTTTTCGGGACTACATTCGTTACAAAAAAATCATTAATTTTTTTAAGAAAAACGGAAAGGATGTCGTTATGACCTATTACATAGGCGAAACATGGTGAGGAAGACATGAGAGTGCATGATCAGGGAAGAGATAAAAATACCTATCTTTTAGAGAGTTGTGATCGCTTGTATTCGCATGATCCGGCATCTCTGCCATTCCGGTCAAAGGGGCTTCCTCTTGTTCCGCTATATTGACGAAAACTCTCATTTGGCATCATTAAGATGATGCATATGCAGAGTGATATCCATTAGCTTAAACAATAATGTTTATCTGGAGAGTTCACATAATCTCAGAGGAATGAGTTTAGTTATTCGTTATTGTAAATTTAAAACATTTGGATTATATATGTTTAGCGTTCTTGAAAGTCATGAGCAGATAATTAACTTACTCTTACCCTATGCTGAGAACTCCGAACCTGATGAGATATCAAGAGGGAAGAGGAGATACAAGTTTTGTAAGAAAGAGCAGCGCGTGGTGTATCTTTTACTTGAGGGGGATTTTTGCCTCAAAGTGAAAGGTGGAAACAAAATCCTGAGTATTGTCTCCGCACCCTGCGTTATAGGATTTATGCCTGCTCTTGAAGAGATCCCTTTGTATCTTGAACGAGTTGACTACGGAAAAATTAAGCATGTTGATTATGATTTTTTCTGGAATTCTGTAAAAGATAAAAAGATTTTTGATGACGTTATGAAGGTGATGTCGGGCCAGTATACTGACCTGATGAGCCATATCTCAATGAACAAGTGTACCTCTGCTGACGAAGTCAGATCGTTAGTCCATCGCTGGCAGCAGATCCCGGAACATCTGAAGAAAAGATTTTCAGTCATGTATTTGATTGAAAATAGCTCCGATCTTTCAAAAAGCTCAATCAGTCGCGTATTGAAAGAGATGAAAGAGAACGGTGAGATTTCACTGGACAGGGGGAGGTTCGACTAAAAAAACCAATCAGTCGCGGTTTAATCAAAGCCGTGGAGAACATTGCCAGGAGGCAGGATACTGACATGGATAAAGTAGAGAATATTGTTGTCCTGATTCATATCAGCAATGCTTATCTTTCTGAGGGAATTGCGCAACTCATTAAGCAATCTGCTGGCAAAGAATATAATGTTCTTATCAAAGACCAAATTGATCGGGACTCTGTCAGCCTGGCGAATATTATTATTTTACCTAAAAGTGCTATAAACTGTTTATTCTGTTTTTCCGCCCTGGATTATCGACAGAAGCAGAGCATTGTTATCGGTATTGATGATGGTGGCCTGCCGGAAACTCGCCTGCAAATCCCCAGTTGCCTGCCCGGCATGATTGTGATCCCAAGGGCCTGTCCACTGGACAAAGTGTCGAAAATTTTTCTGATGTCAATGCTGCGGATCAGTACGGATACCGGTGAGTACCTCTCTCTGCCTGCCTGTAAGAGTCGTTCACTGTCAGCGCGCCAGAAGGAGTTTGCGGGGTTATTTATTGCCGGATACGACATGCACCTCATTGCGAGGATCCTTAACGTATCGGTGAAGACCGTTTACTCCTACAAGCTGCAGACGATGAAAAAATTTAATCTGGCCCGAACTCATGACCTGTATGAATTCCTGGTCAACTACATGAAAAAACAGAAGATTAAAACGACGATCGCTGTCTCGCAATAGTCATGTCTGCACCCTGATCGTCTGACAGGGAAGGCGGGTCGCATACCGGGGCAGTGGGACTGTTCTGGTTGAGGCTGCCCGGCATACTGTATCGAAGGTATGCGCAGTACTGTGGAAGAGTAGCTAAGGTGGATGCAGCGCTGTGAAATAACTGAAGCCGCAGAAAGCAAAAAACCAGCCATCAGGCTGGTTTCTTTAAATATGGTGCCCGGACTCGGAATCGAACCAAGGACACGGGGATTTTCAATCCCCTGCTCTACCGACTGAGCTATCCGGGCAACGGGGCGCATTAAACCGTAAAGGCCGCCTTCCGTCAACGGCTTTGTCACAAAAAACACGTAAACGACGACTGAATGGCTGCTTTTTATGCGCTTCGCCTGAAACTTGCTCAGGCGAGAGCGCCATTTTTACGACAGAGTGCGATGCTCAGCACATCTTCCGCCAGCATGCGGGCGGTAGCCACTTCCTGTACGTTACGCTTCACCAGCAGGCGGCTCAGGCAGCCTTCGAGGATCAGCTCCATCTGATGAGCAACCAGCGTGGGATTATCGGTTTCCAGCTCGCTCAGCAGGTCGTGGGTGTATTGCCATGAGGCGCGCTTCTGCAGCTCGGCAACCTGATGCACAGGATGGTCGGGTTGGGGATAAAAGCTACAGGCAGCAATAAACAGGCAGCCGGGGTAGCGATTATTGCGCACGGCCTCTTCCAGCACCTGATAGCGTGCCAGCAGCTTCTGTTCGGCGTTCAGCGTCTCGTCCAGCAGCAGTTTGCGCCGCCAGATATCAATCTGCTGGCTGTGATAGCGCAGGGCGTCATACAGCAGCGCCTCACGGTCGGGCCAGAAGCGTTTTAAGTCTTCTTCCCGGCACGCCACTCCATCCGCCATCATGGCAAACGATGTGGAAGCGGCCAGGCCGTTTTGCTCGAGTACATTCAGTGCATGCTCGAGTACCTGTTCACGTTGCAAGTGACTCTCCTCTTGTATGCCTTCTTCCGGCTTCAGGCCAGAAAATCTTCTCTAGTGTCGTTTAACGGGCCAGTTTCTGCAAATGCTGCTCAAACGCGGCGGCATCCATAAAACCGGTAATGCGCGACTGTGGGATCTCTTTGCCACTGGCATCGAAAAACAGGATGGTCGGCAGGCCCAGTACCTGAAGCTGCTTCAGCAACGCGCTGTCCCGGGCGTTGTTTGCCGTGACATCGGCCTGCAGCAGCTGGGCGTTTTTCAGCACATTCTGAACGCCAGGCTGGCTGAAAGTGTATTTTTCAAACTCTTTACAGGCTACGCACCAGTCAGCATAGAGATCCAGCATGGTGATGCGACCGTTACTCTGCTGAAGGGCTTGGTTGAGCTGATTTGTTTCGCTGATGCGGGTGAAGTTCAGGTGCGCCGTGGTCGCTTCCGCTGACGATGCACCAAAGGCCCAATCCTGCAGCGGACGGGCGGCAACCAGTGCGGCAGCCAGCATCAGGATCTGCGCCAGGCGCTGCCAGCCATTGGTTGATTTCAGGCTGATAAAGCCCCAGCAGAAGAAGGCCACGCCCAGCAGGCCCCACAGCCGGATCCCCCAGAGATCGCCGATCACCCGCTCCAGCAGGAACACCGGCAGGGCGAGGATCACAAAACCAAAGCCTTCTTTAACGATTTGCATCCATGCGCCGCTTTTCGGCAGCAGGCGATTACCGAACAGTGTGACCGCAATCAGCGGCAGCCCCATGCCCAGCGCGTACAGATACAGCGTTCCGGCACCGGCCAGCATGTTTCCGCTCTGCGCGATATACAGCAGGATGGCGCTCAGCGGCGCGGTGGTACAGGGAGAACAAATCAGCCCGGCCAGCGCGCCCATCAAAAAGACGCCGGTCAGCGAGCCACCTTGCTGGCGATTGCTCCACAGGGTTAAGCGGGTCTGCAGGGAAGAGGGGAGCTGCAGGGTGAACAGGCCGAACATCGACAATGCCAGAAGAATAAACAGCACTGACAGGCCAACCAGCACCGCCGGTGCCTGAAGAGCAGCCTGAAAGCGTAAACCGGCAGCGGCAACAATCACCCCCATCACCGTATAGGTCACGGCCATCCCCTGGACGTAAACCATCGCCAGCGCAAACAGGCGACCCAGCGAATACTGTCGGTTACCGCCGAGGATAATGCCGGAAATCAGCGGATACATCGGTAATACGCAGGGGGTGAAAGCGACACCAATGCCAATCAGCAGCGCCCATAATGGGGAGAACGGCAGGTTTTGCCCGGGAGAGGATGGCCGGGCCGCTACAGTGTTATTGCCGGCGTTATCCACTGCGGTGTTGCCTGGCATAACTTCGTTCAGCGGCACGGTGCGGGTTTCCGGTGGATAACAGAATCCGGCGGCAGCACAACCCTGGTAGGTCACTGTGACCGTTGCGCCTTTCGCGGCCTGCTGCACGGTCAAGGGCAGCGTCAGGCTTTCAGGATAGATCTCGGTCTTGCCATAAAACTCATCCTCATGCGGTTTACCCTCTGGCAATGCCCAGTCAGCCAGCGTTGCGCCCTGCGCCGACACCTTAATCTGCTGGCGGTAGAGGTAATAGCCGGATTTTACCTGCCAACTGAGCGTCAGCTTGTTCGCCTGCTGGCTGAAATCAAACGCAAACGCCTGATCGACCGTGCCAAAGTTATTGGTGCTTTTAGGCCCAAACAGCGACGCGCTGGCGGTGGAGCTGAACAAGGTTGCCAGCAGCAGAAAAATTAATGTTGTGAGGTGCTTAGCCATGGCTGATAACCACTTTCTCCTTGTTGAACTGAGTAAACCGGCGGGGCGAACAACGGTCCGCCGCCGCGCTGGATGAGCTCAGGGGGTCATCCTTACCGGCAGGCAAATATACCATGGCACGGTGGTTGAGGCTTTTCAGGATGTAACATGGCAGGTACGGGCGGAGGAATTCCGCCCGCAAAGATCACAGGAAAAGATGGCCGAACAGGAAACCAAAGGCTACCGAGAAGACGATCGCCAGCGTGCCCGGAATGATAAAGGAGTGGTTAAAAACGAATTTGCCAATGCGGGTGGAGCCGGTATCGTCCATCTCCACCGCAGCCAGCAGGGTCGGGTAGGTCGGCAGAACAAACAGGGCCGACACGGCGGCAAAAGAGGCCACGGCGGTCACCGGTGACACGCCCAACAGCAGCGCAGCAGGCATCAGCGCCTTGGTGGTGGCCGCCTGGGAGTAGAGCAGCGTTGAGGCAAAGAACAAAATTACCGCCAGCATCCAGGGATAGTCGCTGAGCAGCTCACCGGCGACCTGCTGAATTTCACCGATATGGGCCTTCACAAAGGTATCACCCAGCCAGGCTACGCCCATCACGCAGATACAGGCGCTCATACCTGATTTAAAGGTGCTGGCCGAAAGGATCTTCGCCGTATCCACTTTGCAGGTCAGGCAGATCAGGGCCGCGACCGTCAGCATAAACACCACGATCGCTTCATTGCGCGGTAGAACAGGATTAACGATCAGCCCAACGGTCTCACTGATTGCGGTGGCATACAGTACCACTGCAACAATACCCAGCAGGAACAACAGCACCGAGCGTTTTGCGCCAGGCTTGACCTTGAAAACGGTCTCGCCACGCAGCACTGTTTCACCTTTTGCGAGCCGCTCCTGATAAATCCGATCGTCCTTCAGCTCTTTACCGAGGAAATTGGTTACCAGCGCCGCCAGGAAAATGGCGACCATTGTTGAGGGAAGAGCCACCGCCAGCAGGCCCAGATAGCTGATGCCTTTCGGTTCAAGAATGCCGGACAGGAACACCACAGCGGCCGAAATAGGTGAAGCGGTGATGGCAATCTGTGAAGCGACAACGGCAATGGAGAGTGGCCGGGAAGGGCGGACACCCTGCTCTTTAGCCACTTCCGCAATCACCGGCAGCGTGGAGAAGGCCGTATGGCCCGTTCCCGCCAGCAGCGTCATCGCGTAGGTCACCAGCGGCGCCAGGAAAGTAATATAGCGTGGATGCTTGCGCAGCAGGCGCTCGGCCAGGCTCACCAGATAATCCATGCCGCCCGCAACCTGCATCGCCGCGATGGCGGCAATCACCCCCATGATGATCTCAATCACATCGAAGGGGATGGCTCCGGGTTTGATCTGGAAGACCAGCGTGAGGATCAGCATGCCGATACCGCCGGCAAAGCCAATGCCAATCCCGCCCAGACGGGCCCCCAGATAGATCGCTGCCAGCACGACAATTAACTCCGGCACAATCATATTCACTCTCCCTGCACTTAGTTGCTAATCAACCGTTAATAATATGTAGGATTCAGCATCAAAAAAGGCACGTCGTTCAGAGAACGTCCGTGCCTTGTTTTGGCTCAACCAACTGCGTCAGTCATAACTGTGTCAGTCATTTTCATCTGTGTAGCGTTTGGCTTTGTAAGCCGGGAACATCAGGTTCTGGGTGGAGAAAATGTCATCCAGCTCCGTTTCGGTCAGCAGACCGCGTTCCAGCACCACTTCACGGACGCTCTTGCCCGTTTCGGCACAAATCTTCCCGACGATATCGCCATTGTGGTGGCCGATATACGGGTTCAGGTAAGTCACAATTCCAATAGAATTAAACACGTAGGCTTCACACACCGCTTTATTAGCCGTGATGCCATTCACGCATTTCTCCAGCAGGTTTAAGCAGGCGTTGGTGAGGATATGCACCGATTCAAACATCGCCTGACCAATTACCGGTTCCATCACGTTCAGCTGCAGCTGACCGGCTTCAGAAGCCATGGTCACCGTAACGTCATTGCCTATCACTTTGAAGCACACCTGATTGACCACTTCCGGCACCACCGGGTTAACCTTGGCTGGCATGATAGAAGAACCCGCTTGCAGCTCCGGCAGGTTGATCTCGTTCAGGCCCGCGCGCGGCCCGGAAGAGAGCAGGCGAAGGTCGTTACAGATCTTTGACAGCTTCACGGCCAGACGCTTCAGCGCGCTGTGAACCATCACATAAGCGCCACAGTCTGAGGTTGCTTCAATCAGGTCTTCTGCCGGAACGCATGGCAGGTTACTGACTTCGGCCAGCTTTTTAACCGCCAGCTGCTGGTAGCCATCCGGCGTGTTGAGACGAGTACCGATAGCCGTGGCGCCCAGGTTCACTTCCAGCAGCAGTTCGCTGGTGCGCAGAATGTTTTTAATTTCCTCATTCAGCAGCACGTTAAATGCGTGGAACTCCTGGCCCAGCGTCATCGGCACGGCATCCTGCAGCTGGGTGCGGCCCATTTTTAGAATGGTGTTGAACTCAACGGCTTTGCGCTGGAAGCCCTCGCTCAGCTGCCCGATGGCATCCAGCAGTTTCAGAATGGAGGAGTAAACCGCAATGCGAAACCCGGTCGGGTAAGCGTCGTTGGTAGACTGGCATTTATTGATGTGATCGTTCGGATTAAGGAACTGATATTCCCCTTTCTGATGGCCCATCAGTTCCAGGCCAATGTTTGCCAGCACTTCATTAGTGTTCATGTTAACTGAGGTACCCGCACCGCCCTGGTAAACGTCCACCGGGAACTGATCCATGCATTTACCGTTGTTCAGCACTTCATCACAGGCCTGAATAATGGTGTTCGCAATGTTGCGTGGAATAGTCTGCAGCTCTTTATTGGCCATCGCCGCCGCTTTTTTGACCATCACCATGCCGCGCACGAATTCAGGAATATCGCTGATTTTGCTGTTGCTGATGTAGAAGTTTTCAATCGCACGCAGAGTATGAACACCGTAGTAAGCATCCGCCGGAACTTCACGCATCCCTAACAGGTCTTCTTCGATACGAATGTTATTAGCCATGAGAAACCTTCTTGTTAATACCCTTCCTCTTTTCAGGTGTTATCGGGTATATGGGTTATCACAAAGTGATCTTTGGCCGTGAGCCGTCAGGGCCGACATTTTATCCGTTTGCCGCGGGCGGAGCACGATCATATTCTGTTAGTGGCAAAAAGCCTGAATGCAGATCACTTAAATTGCGTTCTTTTTCAATCGAGTCCGGCACAGTGTGATCATAGTCGCACTTTGCTTTCCAGTATGAATTTACCCGGGCGCGGTTGAAAAGCCGTGGTTAAGTGCCCATTTTAACTGGAGACGATCGTAACGATCCCTTTTTTGCCGTCACGCAGTACGCGGGATGGCCCTGACCGACAGGAGATTGCGGTGCGCTGGTTACCGTTTTTAGTACTATTTATTCTTGCGTGGATTGAGATCACCATTTTCATCCACGTCGCACATGTATTGGGTGTGTTGCTGACGCTGCTGCTGGTGGTGTTCAGTTCATGTATTGGTATCTCGCTGGTGAAAAACCAGGGGATGAAGAACTTCATGCTGATGCAGCAGAAGCTGGCGGCGGGTGAAAGCCCTGCGGCTGAGATGATCAAAAGCGTTTCGCTGATTCTGGCTGGCTTTTTACTGCTGCTGCCGGGGTTCTTCACCGACTTCGTGGGGCTGCTGCTGCTGTTGCCACCGGTGCAGAAACACCTGACGCTGAAACTGATGCCACATTTGCGCGTATGGCGTGGCCCTGGCGCAGGTCCGGACAGCGGTTTTACCGTGGACGGTGAGTATGAGCGTAAAGATGCAAAGCTGATTGAATATGATGACGGCCGGGAAGATCGGTAAGGCATTAGAAAGGCGGATTTCCGCCTTTTTGCTTTTCAGGGGGACCTTCTGCTCGATATTTGTGCGGTTGTGACGCAGAAGAAAAATTTTTATTTTTTTACCCTTGAAACGTTCTTTGCCCGGCCCTATCTCTCTCGTCACGAGCCGGTGCCAGTGAAGCCCGGCGTTCATCCCAAAACTGATTGGACTTCTCAAAGGAGAGTTATCAATGAAAATTCGTCCATTGCACGACCGTGTTATCGTCAAGCGTAAAGAAGTGGAATCTAAATCAGCTGGTGGCATTGTTCTGACCGGCTCCGCAGCAGGCAAATCTACCCGTGGCGAAGTGCTGGCCGTGGGCAATGGTCGTATCCTGGAAAGCGGCGAAGTGAAACCACTGGACGTTAAAGTCGGTGACGTGGTCATTTTCAGCGAAGGCTACGGCGCGAAAACTGAGAAAATCGACAACCAGGAAGTGCTGATCATTTCTGAAAGCGACATTCTGGCAATTGTTGAAGCGTAATTTACGCGTAACTCACTGAACGAAACGAATTTAAGGGATAATGAAAATGACAGCTAAAGACGTAAAATTCGGTAATGACGCGCGCGTAAAAATGCTGCGTGGTGTGAACGTACTGGCAGATGCAGTAAAAGTTACCCTGGGCCCGAAAGGCCGTAATGTGGTTCTGGATAAATCTTTTGGTGCACCGACCATCACTAAAGATGGTGTTTCTGTTGCACGTGAAATCGAGCTGGAAGACAAGTTCGAAAACATGGGCGCACAGATGGTGAAAGAAGTGGCCTCTAAAGCGAACGACGCTGCAGGCGACGGCACCACCACCGCAACCGTACTGGCTCAGTCTATCGTTAACGAAGGCCTGAAAGCCGTTGCTGCGGGCATGAACCCAATGGACCTGAAGCGCGGGATTGATAAAGCCGTTATTCACGCCGTTGAAGAACTGAAAAAACTCTCCGTTCCTTGCTCCGACTCTAAAGCGATTGCTCAGGTTGGTACCATCTCCGCAAACTCTGATGAGTCTGTGGGTACCCTGATTGCTCAGGCGATGGAAAAAGTGGGCAAAGAAGGCGTTATCACCGTTGAAGAAGGCACCGGCCTGCAGGACGAGCTGGATGTGGTTGAAGGTATGCAGTTCGATCGTGGCTACCTGTCTCCGTACTTCATCAACAAGCCAGAAACCGGCGCAGTAGAACTGGAATCTCCATTCATCCTGCTGGCGGACAAAAAAATCTCCAACATCCGCGAAATGCTGCCAGTACTGGAAGCCGTGGCGAAAGCCGGCAAGCCTCTGCTGATCATCGCTGAAGATGTTGAAGGTGAAGCTCTGGCAACGCTGGTGGTTAACACCATGCGCGGCATCGTTAAAGTGGCTGCGGTGAAAGCACCAGGCTTCGGCGACCGTCGTAAAGCGATGCTGCAGGATATCGCGGTTCTGACCGGCGGTACCGTGATCTCTGAAGAGATCGGTATGGAGCTGGAAAAAGCGACTCTGGAAGACCTGGGTCAGGCTAAGCGTGTTACCATCAACAAAGATACCACCACCATCATTGATGGCGTGGGTGAAGAAGCGACTATCTCTGGCCGTGTGACTCAGATCCGCCAGCAGATTGAAGAAGCCACTTCTGATTACGACCGTGAAAAACTGCAGGAGCGCGTGGCTAAACTGGCAGGCGGCGTAGCCGTACTGAAAGTGGGCGCAGCAACTGAAGTTGAAATGAAAGAGAAGAAAGCTCGCGTGGAAGATGCCCTGCACGCTACCCGTGCTGCGGTTGAAGAAGGCGTGGTTGCTGGTGGTGGCGTTGCGCTGGTGCGTGTTGCTGCGGTACTGGCAGGCCTGACCGGTCAGAACGAAGACCAGAACGTGGGTATCAAAGTTGCGCTGCGCGCGATGGAATCTCCACTGCGTCAGATCGTTTCTAACGCCGGTGAAGAGCCTTCAGTTGTGGCTAACATGGTGAAAGCTGGCGAAGGTAACTACGGTTACAACGCACAGACCGAAGAGTACGGCAACATGATCGACTTCGGTATCCTGGACCCAACCAAAGTGACCCGTTCTGCTCTGCAGTACGCAGCTTCCGTTGCTGGCCTGATGATCACCACCGAATGTATGGTGACCGACCTGCCGAAAGGCGACGCTCCGGACTTAGGTGCTGCCGGCGGTATGGGCGGCATGGGTGGTATGGGCGGCATGATGTAATCCCTCCCCCATGTAAAAAAGAACCCTCTGTCTCTGACAGGGGGTTTTTCTTTTTGGGGGGAAAATAGTATAAGTAAGAGCGCAAGAACCAACCTGAACAACGATTTATCGCAAGTTAAGCAATGGATGCTTATGACAAGGCCGGGATGTCCGGTACGATCAGGAATGACTCTGATGATAATAATGGGGAATAAAATGCGGATTAACGTCTTGCTGGGACTCTCTGTGGCAGCGCTGCTGCTGGCAGGCTGTAGCAGCTCTAAAACACTGAGTTCTGCGGGTGAGGGTGTGACCTTTACGGATAAACAGCCTGCAGCCAATTGCCAGCTGCTCGGCAACCTGACCGGCTCACAGAGCAACTGGCTGAGCGGTGCTGGCGGCGGTGAAAGCAGCTCCCTGCGCGGTGCGGCAAACGACCTGCGCAACAGGGCAGCAGAGATGGGCGGTAACGTGATTTATGGTGCAACCAGCCCAACCCAGAACATCTGGTCAAGCTTCGCACCGCTGGACAGCAAAATGACTGGCCAGGTTTACAAGTGTCCGTAAGACCGCATTGTTGCCAGTGATGGCGCGGAATAACGGTGAATTAAGGCAGGGGCGGATCGCTGATCCGTCCCTGTTGTTTTATCCGTCAGGGGATTAAACCTGGCGCAGCTGCAAATCCAGCGGCGTTTTGCTGGGTTCACCGCCAATCTCTCTCGCCAGTTTCGGGACCATATAGCCGGAAACCTGAGTCAGCAGCTCACGCATAATCGCCCGCGCTTCCTCATCTGAAACGTAGAAATGCGCCGCACCCTGCACTTTATCCAGCACGTGCAGATAATAGGGCAGCACGCCCGCATCAAACAGCGCATTACTTAACGCTGCCAGCGTTGCAGCATTGTCATTGATGCCCCGCAGCAGTACGCTCTGGTTAAGCAGCGTCACGCCTGCACGTTTTAATTGTTGCAGAGCATCCTGCAGCTGTTGGTCAATTTCCTGCGCGTGGTTGATGTGCGTCACCAGCAGGGTCTGCAGGCGCGATCCCGCCAGCCGTTTACACAGGGCAGAGGTGATCCTGCCAGGGATCACGACTGGCAGGCGACTGTGGATCCGCAGGCGTCTAATGTGTGGGATCTGCTCCAGCTGAGCGATCAGCCAGTCCAGTTCATGGTCTTTTGCCATTAAAGGATCGCCGCCGGAGAAAATAATCTCATCCAGTTCTGGCTGCTGTCGGATATACTCCAGGGCCTGCTGCCAGTTGCGCTTGTTGCCCTGGTTGTCCGAGTAAGGGAAATGGCGGCGGAAACAGTAGCGGCAATTGACGGCGCAGCCGCCTTTGACCAGCAACAGCGCACGATTACGATATTTATGTAACAGACCCGGCACCACGCTGGTCTGCTCATCGAGCGGATCGGTGCTGTAACCCGGAGCATCAACAAACTCCTGACTTTGGGTGATCACCTGCAGCAGGAGAGGATCTTGTGGATCGCCTTTTTGCATTCTGGACGCAAAGGCCCGCGGGACGCGCAGGGCGAAAAGTCGACGTGCATCATTGCCCGCCGCCAGCTCCGGGTGCGAATCGAGGCCTAAAAGTTGCAGTAATTCATTTGGATCGGTGATTACATCTGCAAGTTGATGCAACCATTCTTCTCGCGAAGGGGTATTTAGGGTTACAATGTGTGCCATTTTTTTGGCTAAGTACCAGTATTAAATTGTAGAGGGCCTTTATGGCGACTTATTCTAGCAACGATTTCCGTCCCGGTCTTAAAATCATGTTCGAAGGCGAACCTTACGCTGTCGAATCAAGCGAGTTCGTTAAACCCGGTAAAGGCCAGGCATTTGCTCGCGTGAAAATGCGCCGTCTGCTGACCGGTACCCGCGTTGAGAAAACCTTCAAGTCTACCGACTCTGCAGAAGGCGCTGACGTGGTGGATACCAACCTGAACTACCTGTACAACGACGGTGAGTTCTACCACTTTATGCACCCGGAAACCTTCGAACAGCACCCTGTTGAAGAGAAAACCGTGGGTGACGCGGCTAAATGGCTGCTGGACAATGCAGAGTGCATCGTGACCCTGTGGAACGGCAAGCCGATCCAGGTGTTACCACCAAACTTCGTGGAGCTGGAGATCGTTGATACCGATCCTGGTCTGAAAGGGGATACTGCCGGTACCGGCGGTAAACCAGCGACCCTGTCTACCGGTGCCGTGGTGAAAGTGCCACTGTTCGTGCAGATTGGTGAAGTGATCAAAGTTGACACCCGTTCTGGCGAATACGTTTCTCGCGTAAAATAAGCCGGAACAGCGATCGGGGCCTGATTTTCAGGCCCTTTTCTTTAATGATGTGAGCCTGACCAGATGATGAACTGGATTAAACTGATTACAACGGCATTGTTGATGACCTGCGCACTCAGCGCCTGCAACACCTTTCACGGATTTGGCGAGGACGTCCAGCACCTCGGTGGTGCAATCTCCCACGCAGCCAACTGACTCTAACTCTTAAATTTTCTTTTTGCTACGTGCATCCGGCGCATCCGGCAGAATTACGGCTATGCTTAATACGCCGTACTCTACTTCTGGTAAAAAGGAAATTGTCATGTTAAAGAAAAGTATTGTTGCATTCCTTTCTGTTCTGGTGCTTTCTTCGGTGCTCACAGCCTGTAATACCACGCGCGGCGTGGGTGAAGATGTGTCAGCCGGTGGACAGGCTATTCAGAGAAGCGCTCAGTAATCTCAATGCCGGTGCTGTCAGAGCACCGGCTCTGTTTTATCCCTTCTGCTTCACCCAAATCAGTTTGTTCACATCAAAACCGGCCTGACGGGCTTTGCTGGTCAGCTCCTCTTTGACCTGTGGGGAGATCTGTGGCGATCTTGACAGTATCCACAGATAGTTTCTGTTCGGCCCGCAGACCAGCGCGTTCTGGTAATCGTGATCGAGCGCGATCACGTTGTAGCCGCCATAAAAGGGGCCGAAGAAAGAGACCTTCAGTGAGGCCTGGCTGGGGGAACCGGTAAAATACGCTTTGCCGACGCTTTCCTGCCAGCTTTGTTTCTGTATGTTATAACCCCGGTTAACCACCTTAAGGCCGCCGTCGTCGCGCTTGCTGTAGGTGGCCGTTACCTGTTCCAGCCCGCGCTCGAAGCTGTGATCCAGCCGGGCGATCTCGTACCAGCTTCCCAGATAGAGATCGGCATTAAATCCTGCAACAGGGGTCACGCCTTCCGGCGGGGTGGTGCTACAGGCCACGGAGAGCAGAGCACCGACACCTGCCGTCATGTTTTTCCACAGAGACATAAGCTATTCCTTTGCGTTTGAATAGCTTGAGTATAGGCGGTTTTAAGCAAGCGGCCGGGAAGCCGCCCGAATTTTACAGGGTAATGACGCCGATGGCGGTGACCACGCTGAGGATGGCGGCAAAGCCGTAAAAAAACCATTTCCCGGCCGGGACGTGGATCTTTATATCATGCATGGTGTGATGCAGACGGTGCAGGGCGCACCAGACTGGCAGCACAATAGCGAGGAAAATCAGCCCGCGTCCGGGCCAGCTCTGGGCAAAACCAAGGATGCGCTCATAACTCAGCGCCTGTGGCCCGGCACCTGCAGGCAGCAGCACGCCGATCAGTAATACCAGCACCGGAGAGACAATGGCTGCCCACATGCCTCCGGCACCAAACAGGCCCCAGAAAAGAGGCTCATCAGAACGGCTTAATGTTTTCATAGTTTCTCCGCAAGAAAGGCGGCGGCCAGCACCACGATACTGACCACAATCATCACTGCCCACAGTCCTCTGATCACCGGTGTGGGCGACATCTTTTTATCTCCGATAACAATCACCGAGGCTTTGGGAGCCAGCTCAAACCAGGTTTTGCTGTGCAACAGCGCGGCGGCCAGCGCTACCAGATTCAGCAGCAGTACGATGGGGTGCTGCAGAAAGCTGACAAACACCGCCCAGCTCTCAGGGCCGCGTTTGAGGGCAAACAAGCCGAAGATCAGTTCCACGCTGAACCACAGTGCCGGAACGGCGGTACCTTCACGCAGCATGTAGAAACGGTAGAAACCCGATTTCTGCCACCAGTTGGCGGTGACCGGGCGATGGTAAGCATTGCGTTTCGAGGTCATCTTGCACTCCTTATTGCGGCCTGAGGGTGGCAATCAGAAAGTCTTTCGAACTTTCCACTTTGCTCTGCTGAATTGCCGCTGCCGGGTCAACGTGCTTCGGACAGACTTCCGAGCAGTAACCAACAAACGTACAAGGCCAGACGCCGTTATCACTGTTCAGCTGTGGCATGCGCTGACGTTTGCCGTTATCGCGGCTGTCGAGATTGTAACGGTGCGCCAGGGTGATGGCGGCGGGACCGATAAACTCCGCATTCAGCCCGAACTGCGGGCAGGCGGCATAGCACAGTCCGCAGTTGATGCAGCCGGAGAACTGGTGATACTTCGCCATCTGTGCGGGGGTTTGTTTACCGGGGCCGCTCTGTGCATTCTGGCCGTTGCCGATGATGTAAGGTTTGATCGCCTCCAGGCTCTCGATAAAGCGGCTCATATCCACGATCAAATCGCGCTCGATGGGGAAGTTCGCCAGCGGCTCCACGCGCATCCCTTTAGGGTAATTGCGCAGGAAGGTCTTACAGGCCAGCTTCGGTACATTGTCGACCATCATGCCGCAAGAGCCGCAAATCGCCATCCGGCAGGACCAGCGATAAGAGAGGTCGTAAGCGAGGTTGTCCTTGATGTAGCCCAACGCATCCAGTAGCGAGGTCTGCTCATCCCAGGGGACGTCAAAAAACTCGCTGCGCGGCACCTTGTCCGCTTCCGGGTTGTAGCGTTGGATCTCAATTTTGCAGCGCGGTAACTCAGTCATGCTGGGTCGTCTCCTTACTTTCTGATTCAGCGCCATAAACACGCTTCGCCGGGGGCATACGGGTGATGTTCACCTCATCCCAAGCGACAGTGGGCGCACCCTGCGGATTGAAGAAGCTGAGCGAATGTTTGAGGAAGTTGGCGTCATCACGGGTGGTGCAACCTTCATCCAGCCGCTGATGCGCGCCACGTGATTCCTTACGCTGGAAGGCCGAGTGCGCCATGCATTCGGCAACATCCAGTCCGTGGCTCAGTTCGATGCTGTATAACAACTGGGTATTGAACACACTGGAGGTATCGCTGATGCGCACCCGGCTGAAGCGCTCTTTCAGCTCTGCCAGCTTGTCGATGGTTTTCTCCATCAGCTCCGGCGTGCGGTAGATGCCGCAGCCTTCCTCCATTGAAAGCCCCATTTCATCGCGCAATGCCGACCAGGTCTCTTCACCCTGCTGGTTAACCAGCCCTTTCAGACGCTGTTCGCAATCTCTTGCCTGAGCCTCCAGTCCCCCTGTTGCGGTTTTATGGGCCTCCAGCGCGCGTGCGGCGGCCGCTTCTCCGGCCAGCCGGCCAAAGACCACCAGCTCCGCCAGCGAATTAGATCCCAGACGGTTGGCTCCGTGCAGCCCGACTGAAGAGCACTCGCCCACGGCAAACAGCCCGCGAATGCGCGTTTCACACTGCGCATTGGTTTCGATGCCGCCCATGGTGTAGTGAGCGGTAGGGCGGATCGGGATCGGACTGCTGACCGGATCGACACCAACATAGGCCTTGCTCAGCTCGCAGATAAACGGCAGCCGATCATGCAGCTTTTTTTCACCCAGATGGCGAAGGTCCAGGTACACCACCTCGCCCCGCGGCGTGTGGATGGTGCGACCTTTCTGAGATTCATGCCAGAAAGCCTGCGACACTTTATCCCGTGGCCCCAGCTCCATATATTTGTTTTTCGGCTGGCCGAGAGGCGTTTCAGGCCCCATACCGTAATCCTGCAGGTAGCGATAGCCGTCCTTGTTCACCATGATGCCGCCTTCACCGCGACAGCCTTCGGTCATCAGAATGCCCGAACCCGGCAGGCCGGTTGGGTGATACTGAACAAACTCCATATCGCGCAACGGCACGCCATGGCGCAGTGCCATGCCCATACCATCCCCGGTCACAATCCCGCCATTGGTGTTGTAGCGATAGACCCGCCCGGCACCGCCGGTTGCCAGCACCACGGCACCTGCGTGGATCTGGATCAGCGTGCCTTCCATCATATTCATTGCTACCAGCCCACGCGCTTCCCCATCTTCAACCAGCAGATCAAGAACAAAGTGCTCATCAAAGCGGGTTATCTGGGGATATTTCAGCGAGGTCTGGAACAGCGTATGCAGCATATGGAAGCCGGTCTTGTCAGCCGCGAACCAGGTCCGCTCAATCTTCATGCCGCCAAAGCGGCGCACGTTAACCGAGCCATCTTCGCGGCGGCTCCACGGGCAACCCCAGACTTCCATCTGGGCCATCTCCTGCGGGCAGTGTTCGACAAAGTAGTCCACCACGCCCTGCTCACACAGCCAGTCGCCACCGGAAACGGTGTCCTGAAAGTGCAAATCGAAGCTGTCATGGGACTGGGTAACGGCAGCGGAACCGCCTTCTGCCGCCACGGTATGGCTGCGCATGGGATACACTTTTGAGACCAGCGCGATGGAAAGGGTGGGGTACGCTTCAGCAGCAGCAATGGCGGCGCGGAGACCAGCTCCGCCAGCACCAACAATCACCAAATCGGCAGTAAAGGTTTGCACGATATTCTCCCTGTCAGAGTCGAGGAAGAGGGAAAGTCCCTCTCTTTTACAGGGTTATCAGTATAGAACTGGCATTCAGGGGCAAACTTGATGTGTTCAGGTATTTGGGTAAGAAATAAACGGCAAAAACGGGATCGGCACAGCGTTTTTGCCAGAGCATTCTGCTTGCTGCCTGGTGGATTAGGGGCGATGCTGAATTTATCCGTGTGGATTTGTTTGTCTGTGCCTGCTCGGGTAGACTGCTTCACCCTGTTGAATGAGGAGTAGGAATTATGAGCGATACGGCCAGCTGGCTGCCGAGCGCGCCCATCGCCAATTTATTGAAGCGGGCGGCGATTATGGCTGAAATACGGTGCTTTTTCGCCGATCGTGGGGTGCTGGAAGTGGAAACCCCGGCGATGAGCCAGGCCACCGTGACCGATATCCATCTGTTTCCTTTTCAGACGCGCTTTGTCGGCCCTGGCGCGGCGCAGGGGTTGGATCTCTATCTGATGACCAGCCCGGAATATCATATGAAGCGTCTGCTGGCGGCGGGCAGTGGCCCGATTTTTCAGCTGTGTCGCAGCTTTCGCAATGAAGAAGCGGGGCGTCACCACAATCCAGAGTTCACCATGCTGGAGTGGTACCGTCCGCACTACGATATGTACCGGCTGATGAACGAGGTGGACGATCTGCTGCAGCAGGTGCTGGACTGCGCCCCGGCGGAAACCCTCTCTTACCAGCAGGCGTTTATCCGCCATCTGGAGATTGACCCACTTTCTGCCGACAAAACGCAGATGCGCGAAGTGGCTGAAAAGCTGGGTGTGAGCGACCTGGCGAACCGTGAAGAAGATCGCGACACGCTGCTGCAACTGCTGTTTGTGATGGGTGTTGAGCCTCAGATTGGCAAAGACAAACCCGCTTTCGTCTACCACTTCCCGGCCAGCCAGGCAGCTCTGGCAGAAATCAGCACGGAAGATCACCGCGTGGCGGAACGTTTTGAGGTTTACTTCAAAGGCATTGAGCTGGCAAACGGTTTCCGCGAACTGACCGACAGCCGCGAGCAGCGCCAGCGTTTTGAACAGGATAACCGCAAGCGTGCCGCCCGTGGTCTGCCACAGCAGCCGATTGACACCAATCTGCTGGACGCCCTGTCGCACGGCATGCCGGACTGTTCCGGCGTGGCGCTGGGCGTGGATCGTATTGTGATGCTGGCGCTGAAGGCCTCGCAGCTCAGCGAAGTGATCGCTTTCTCCGTGGATCGCTGCTAAACGCATCATGCTCTGGGGCTGGTTTACCGGCCCCTGACGCTTTCTCTGCTACAACCCACCTGACTTATACGTTTTCGCCGTTGGCGGATTATTGCCGGTTGACGTTTTGCGTCCGAGGGTTTCCATCCGAACCTGGAACGGCGGGAACGGCATCTCCAGACCGTGTTCCTGATAGCCCCGCAGGATCAGCTGATGCAGCTCATGGCGCAGCGGCATACGGTGCCCCATCTCCGCCGCGTGAATACGCAGTTCAAACAGCTGAATCCCCTGCTGTAAATCGACCAGATAGGCTTCCGGCTGCGGCATTTCCAGCACGTACTGGCAGCGATCTGCGGCGGTCAGCAACACGTTAGTGACCTCTTCACTGTTTGCTTCCGCAGCCGCAGGGATCGTCAGCACCACTCGCGTCACCGAGTCCGACAGGGACCAGTTAACGAACTGCTCGGTAATAAAGGCCTTGTTCGGCACGATAATCTCCTTGCGGTCCCAGTCGGTGATGGTGGTGGCACGTGTGTTGATACGAGTGATGCTGCCGGTGAGATCGCGGATAGTGACGGTATCGCCAATACGGATTGGCTTCTCAAACAGAATAATCAGGCCGGAGATAAAGTTGGCGAAGATCTCCTGCAGGCCGAACCCCAGCCCGACACCCAACGCGGCGACCAGCCACTGCAGCTTCGACCAGTCAATACCGATCATCGAGAAGCCCATCAGGCCACCGATCAGGATCAGCAGGTATTTGGTCAGGGTGGTGATGGCATAACCGGTGCCTGGCGTCAGGCTTAGGTGCTGCAACAGCGCCAGCTCAAGCAGGGCAGGCATGTTTCTCACCAGCTGGGTGGTGATAATCAGCACCAGAATGGCGATCAGCACCGAGCCGAGGGTGATCGGCTGCAGGCTCTCAACACCCTGCACGGTGGTGCTGGCATCCCACAGCCTGATGTTCTCCAGGAAGCCGAAGGCCGAATGGATTTCCGACCACAGCACAATCACCGAAACCAGCGCGATCAGCGTCAGGATCGAGCGCACCAGCCGCAGCGACTGGGCACTGATCGCATCCAGATCGATCACCGGCTCATCCACTTCCTGCGTATCGGAGTTATGCTGCGCAGCCGGAGCTTCCTCTTCTCCTTTCGCTCGCTGGGCGAGGATTTCAGCACGGCGATGACGGGCACGGTCAAAGGCGATGCGACGCCGCTGGATCAGCATCCAGCGGCGGATGATGTGATAAATCACCAGCAGCAGGAACCAGATTGCTACGGAGGTTTCCAGCCTGGCCAGCAGGGCCTGAGCCGTTGCCAGGTAGCCAATGCAGGACGCCAGCGCGGCGATCAGCGGAATGCCAATCATCAGGTTCCACAGGATGTTGTTAATAAAGTTCTCGCCGTTGCCCTCTTTATCGAGATACAGCGGGATACCGGCACGCTTCAGGCTGACGGTGACCAGGCTGAGCGCACCGCAAATCAGGATGAAGCAGAGCCTTCCCAGCGTGGCGGAGAACTGACGATCTTCCAGATTATCAAAGCTAATCAGCAGCATAATCAGTGGAACAACAAAGCCCACGCACAGGCTGTAGAAACGCATCGCCCTCGCCACCCGGTTTTGCTGCCAGCGGAAGTGGACGATGAACAATCCTTTGGAGCGGGCAAATCCGGCGCTGATCATAAACGCCCACAGCAGCGGTACCGTGGCCGTGACGCCATCGCCAATCGCCACCGCTATCGGGTAGGGCCAGGCGTGCTGCAGACCATAGCCGAGCGCCATCCACAGCACCGGCAGCGGCAGTGCCACCAGGATTGACCAGAAAACAGTTCGCATGGTCAGGCCAAAGCGATCCTGGGTAACCTTGCCCACCTTACTGGCGGAACGGTTGAGGAAGTCGCGGTAGTGACGGCGTGAGCTGAGGCTGAAACCAACCAGTAGCAGAGCCCCGATAACCGGCAGGACCGTTTCACGGCTGGTGACCATCATCACCATCGCGCCGCCGAGCTGCCCCAGCGTATCCAGCGACAGCAGGCTTCTCAGGTCGCGCATCAGATCGAGCGGGAAGTTAAGCCCCACGGCGCTGACATCCGCCGTCCAGAACAGATAGCGATGGGTGGCTTCTTTCACCTCCCTCAGCGCGTCTTCCAGCTGGCCGTTAGCAACTTTAAGTTTGGTGACTTCCAGGATCAGGTTGTCGCTGCCGGACAGTAGCGAACCGATCAGTTCACGCTGGGTTTTCAACTGGGCATCAAGGATCCGCCGTTGATCGGCGGTAAGTGGCGTGCCGTCATCCTGCTTGATTTGGCGCAGTTGCTGCTGCTGTTCGATCAGATCTTCATAGCGCAACCGCTGAACCCGTAGCTGGCCCATCTCGCTATCGAGCTGCTGGGGTTTGGGCATCTCCGGCAGGCGGGCGACCTGCGCACGCAGCGCCTCGCCCAGCACATTAGAAACCCCCAGCCACTGCGACTGCTCGCGAATGGTGCTCAGCGCCTGACGTACCTGGATGGTCTGGTTAACTGCGGTGCGCTGCTGAGAGGCGACCAGGTCCATGCGCTGTGCCTGCTGGTTAAGCGCCGCAGAGAGTTCGCGGTTAACGCGGAACTGCTTGCTGATGTTCTTCGGCAGTTCGCCGCTGTTTTCCGCCAGCTGCTCGGTTTTTTCCAGCGCCAGTTCCGCCTCGCGCTGACGGCGGCTGTTGAGCTGGTTGCGCAGATCCTGCAGATAGGTGTCGAGCTGGCTGGACTTGCGCTGGTGGATCTCACTGCGCATGCGGGCCAGTTCCTGGCGATTGTTGGCCGAAAGCTGTGCCAGCTCCAGCTCATCCACCCGGGCTTTTTGGGCGGCAGACTCTGCCTGACGGGCAGCCAGCTGGGCCTGCGCCAGTGGCGTCACTGCGGCAGGTTGACCCTGCAGGCGGCGCTCAATCTCACTTAACGCGCGTCTGGCCCCGGTCTGCTGCTGCGGTAATTGGGCCAGAGAATCACTGATTTCCCTGGCGCGATCCTGCTCCTGCTGTGCCTGGCGTCCCTCTTCCAGTAGCTGACTGCTGACCTGAAGGATCTCCTGGTCCAGCTCAGGCGCGGTCATGGTGCTGCGTACCGTTTTGGGATTATCCGCCAGGGCGACTATCTGCTGGCGGAGAGCGCGGGAGAGTTTGGGGAAATCGTCGATCACCTTCTGGTAGTCGTTGGCATTAGCCTGCGACTTTTGCAGCTCGTCCAGCCAGTTCAGCGCCGACTGCAGCGCCTCCACGGTTTCCGCCTGATTCGGCGTGGTTTTGTCAGACTTCGCCTGCTCAAGCGACTGCTTGATCTGCGTGCCGTCTGGTGCGCTGGTGGCCCAGGCGGGCTGGAGAAGGCTCCAGCCCAACAAAAGAGTAAGGATCAGGCGTAGCATGCGTATTCGCTATGAGTGGTGTAAAACTTCTTCGGCACTGGTTTCTTGCAGTGCGATAGCCAGAGTTTGCCCCAGACGGGTTTTGGTTTCCGGCGTCAGGCTTTCAGCCAGTTTAACCTTGCCCGGCGCGAACAGGTTAATCACCGTTGAGCCCAGCTTGAAGCGGCCCATCTCCTGACCTTTCAGCAGCACTACCGCCCCTTCTTCATCGGCACCCGGCCAGCTCCAGCGTTTGATCACGCCTTCACGCGGTGGGGTGACGGTGCCTGCCCAGACGGTTTCAATACTGCCAACAATGGTCGCGCCAACCAGAATTTGTGCCATTGGGCCAAATTCAGTATCGAACAGGCAGATGACACGTTCGTTACGGGCAAACAGGTTGGGGATGTTTTGCGCGGTCAGCGGGTTAACGGAATAGAGGTCGCCCGGTACGTAAATCATCTCACGCAGGATACCGTTGCACGGCATATGCACGCGATGATAATCACGCGGGGCGAGATAGGTGGTAATAAACTCGCCGTCACGGAACATATCCACCATGGCAGACTGGCCCGCCAGCAGCGCTTCCAGCGAATAAGTATGGCCTTTTGCCTGGAAAATCTGGTCGCCCTCAATGTGTCCCAACTGGCTGACAGCCCCGTCGGCTGTCAGCACCAGCAGATTCGGGTCGGTTTCAATCGGGCGGGCTTCATCACGCAGCGGACGGACGAAGAAGTCGTTAAAGGTACGATAGCTGCCGGTGTGCGGCTTTTGTGCCTCACTCATATCGACTTTGTAGTACCAGACAAAAGTATCGATAACGGCTTTGGTCAGCCAGCCGCCGCGCTTGCCTGCGCCCCATCCGGCCAGTTCAGTAAGGCCTTTTTTAGGCAAAATGGCGTTCAGGCCGAGTTTAAGACGATCCAACACAGTAGCCTCCTGGCTTGATCAGACAGCAAAAGAGAAAGGGGGCGAATTGTAACAGTGCCCTGACGTTCAGGCTATGGTTGCCTGCCCGGCGAACCGGACAGGGCCGGGTTCAGTCACTGTTTTCTGAGAAGCTACGGCGCGTTTTCAGTTGCATATCTGACATGCTTTCCAGAATACGGTGGTAGTTTTCGAACCGGGCTGCATCAATGTTGCCGTTTTCAACGGCTTCACGAATGGCACAGCCGGGGTCGGTGTCATGTTTACAGTCGCGGAATTTACAGTGACCTAAAAACTCACGGAATTCGACAAATCCACGGGTGATTTGTTCCGGCTCAAGGTGCCACAATCCAAATTCACGCACGCCAGGAGAGTCAATCACATCGCCGCCGTGCGGGAAGTGGTAAAGGCGTGAGGCTGTGGTGGTGTGCTGCCCCAGTCCAGAGGTGTCGGAAACGTCATTGGTGAGGATCTCATTGATACCCAGCTCCAGCCCCAGCAGGGCATTCAGCAGGCTCGATTTCCCCACGCCGGACTGACCGGCAAAAATACTGATCCGGTCTGTCAGCGCGGCTTCCAGCTCTTCCAGCCCCTTTTTCTGATGGCTGGAGACCATCAGAACGCGATAGCCAATATGACGATAAATTTCCATCTGCTCATCGACAAACGCACGGCCTTCGTCATCCAGCAGGTCGGTTTTATTCAGGACCAGCAGCGGTTCCACGTCCAGCGTTTCGCAGGCTATCAGGTAGCGGTCGATGATGTTCAGCGACAGCTCAGGCAAAATCGCTGAGACGATAACAATCTGGTTGATGTTGGCCGCAATGGGCTTCACGCCGTCATAAAAATCCGGGCGGGTGAGGACAGAAGTGCGTTCATGAACCGCTTCCACGATGCCTTTGACGGTCGCGCCACCCTGCAGGCCTGGACGCCACAGCACGCGGTCACCGGTCACCAGCGAGCGGATGGTGCGGCGGATATTACAGCGGTGTACTGAACCGTCCGCATCTTCCACATCGGCGTGCATACCAAAACGGCTGATCACCACGCCGTCCCGCGCTTCACCAAACAGGCTGTCGTCGGGTTCTGGCTTATCGGCGCGCTGCTTAAGGCGGCGATCGTGGTTGGCACTGACTCGACGTTGCTGACCTTTGGACAGTTTGTTTTTACTCACTCTTCCTCACAGGGATTGGCAGGCTTCGCCCTGACAGGGCAAAACGTTTATGATACACCCTAATGTTTGACGATATAAGCCACGGCGAGAAACCCTATGACTGCAAATGCCAATAACCTGATTTGGATTGACCTTGAAATGACCGGGCTGGACCCGGAACAGGATCGCATTATTGAGATCGCGACCCTGGTGACCGATGCCGACCTGAATATTCTGGCGGAAGGGCCTGTTTTTGCCGTGCATCAGTCCGACGCGCAGCTGGCGCTGATGGATGACTGGAACGTGAAAACGCACACCAACAGCGGTCTGGTGAAAAGGGTGAAAGAAAGTCAGTACGATGACCGCGCCGCCGAGCTGGCGACCATCGAGTTTCTGAAGCAGTGGGTGCCTGCCAACAGCTCGCCGATCTGTGGTAACAGCATCGGCCAGGATCGTCGCTTCCTGTTTAAATACATGCCGGAACTGGAAGCGTATTTCCACTACCGTTATCTGGATGTCAGCACCCTGAAAGAGCTGGCGCGCCGCTGGAAGCCGGAAATCCTGGCCGGTTTTAAAAAGCAGGGCAGCCATCAGGCCATGGACGATATCCGTGAATCAGTGGCGGAGCTGGCTTACTATCGCGAGCATTTCATTCAGCTTTGATTTTGCAGTGACAGACGTAATGGCGTCCGTTCCGTTGCCAGATAGCGCTGAAAAATGATGACGGTTTTATTGCGATACGGCAGAATGGCGCAAAGTGCATCACTCTGCCGATTAAATTATCAGTTTGCTGGTTTAATCAGCAGTCGGGCAGAAAACAGAAAAATTTTGCGGTAACAGGCTTGCGGCAGGATTCTTTTCTCGTATAATGCGCACCCCGTACCGGGACAGTTTTTTACTCGTTACGCAGAGCGGGAATAGCTCAGTTGGTAGAGCACGACCTTGCCAAGGTCGGGGTCGCGAGTTCGAGTCTCGTTTCCCGCTCCAAAA